>JAGVXW010000063.1 GCA_018303575.1 Candidatus Woesearchaeota archaeon | reverse complement strand
GAGTTCGAGGTATGCAAGCAGATTTCTGAGCATGCTCAAAAACCACGCTACGACAGTCTTAGCCAGGTGGTTTTTGACATCTCATGCGAAGCCTGAGATTACGCTCGGCCAGTGCGCAAACAGGGGCATGAAGCCCCTTGCCGGGACTGGGAGAATCCTGGAGCGTCCCGGATTCGATACGGTCGACCAGCGCCAGAAGAGCTTTGCCACTTAACTTGACTGCACCCAGCGATAACAAGATATTTAAAATCAGTTGGCCGCGACTTGCCAATGGGCCTTCGGCATGTTCTTGTGGGTATCGCAATACTCTTCCTCTTAGCGCTTGTCTTCTATCCCTGGGAGAAGAAAGAGCATCACGCGCACGCGGATTTCCGCGTTGTTTTCGACGGCCAGCGCATCACTTTTACAGACGAGAAATACATGACAGGGGGCAGCTTCCTTCTGCACAAATTTGTTCACTTGCACGATCATGATGGCGACGTCATCCATGTGCACAAGAAGGGTATCACCTTGGGGGATTTCTTCATCTCTTTGAATTTTAAGCTCAATTCAACGTGTATTGTCACAGATACGAACATACCTTATTGCGCGAGTGACGAAAACAAGTTGCAGATGTTTGTGAACGGAAAGGAAAACATACAATTCGACCGCTACGAGCCCCAAGATCTTGACAGGATCCTCATCATCTACGGCGGCGGCTCGGATATCCAGAAGGAAATTTCATTGGTTACAGACAAAGCGTGCATCCAGTCAGGACAATGCCCCGGGCGCGGAGACCCGTACAACGAAAGCATGACGTGCGGGCCGGGAAGCTTCTGCGTCGAATGATTACTACCTTATTGAAGCGTAGGCTTCTCCTAGGAGGGTGTAGGAGAACACGCCCAGGATGAAGCCGGCGATGGCGCCGCCCAAATAGGGAATCCAGCCGAGGATCATCAGCAGGACGACCGAACCGATGACGCTCACCAGCCAGGCGGCGAAGAATGTTCCGGTGAAGGCTTTCTTGAAGACTTTTCCGAAAGCGAACGCCTTGCCGAAATCCTTGGCCTCGAGATAGCTCAGCACTGCGGCAGAGGAGACATAGGATCCCAGCACGAGTACAAGCAACCCGAAGAGGAAGATGGGCCCGTAGGCGAGCAGCGAGGGCAGGATCTGTGCCATATTGCCGCTCATCATGCCCTGGCCGACCATCGTGAATATTGCGCCGCCGATCGCCACGAGGATGATAAGAGCCCCTGGTACGGCATAGAGCAGGCCGATGACAAACGCGAAAAGCCCCTTGATGAAATAGTCGCCCCATTCGTCCCATTCCGGCATCTTCGCGCTTTTCTTGTTCCGTCCCAGGCCGGAGCTTTCCAGCGAAAATCCGATGGAGAAGAAGTTGACGATGGGCACAATGCTGAGCACGATGCCGATCAGCAATTTCTTGATGTCTGTAAAGGGCTTCTGTATCGCAGTTGCAAGATCCATGCATACACCTCAAGCGGCTTTTGGCCTGGCGGCTTAAAAAGGTATCGGAAAAAAAGGCGCCTTCTGGATTTGATACGCCACATTCCGATATTTGGCGGCGAACTTTTCAAGCGCTTCAATCTTTTCGAAGAGATCGCCTTTCATGCCTTCAATTCGATACGTTGTTTCATCCAAACGGTCTTGCCCCCATCCTCTTCCAGCGGCTTCCCTAAACGTTGTGTTGAGTCGCCGGCCCACTCCCGTGACGACAATCTCGAAGCGGTCATACAGCCGGGCCTGGTTGAAGGCCTCATCTTTTGTTGCGGGCGCCAAGGCAGCAAGCGTGTCATATTCTTTTTTGGCCTGCTCCAACAGCTGCGCATGGGCGAAATCGCCGCTTTCAAAGCGGCGCGCATACACATAGTTTGACAGGGGCAGGGCCGCAAGGCCGGCTTTTTCTCTCAACGTATTGGAGAGCGACGAGGCCATGAAGCGCAATAAACCGCGCTTGTCGGCGTCGAAGACAATATATGGCCTTCTTGCCGCAACCTCGGCCTCAAGCCCTTCCGGACTGAAATACGCGTTGCCATCGATTTCAGCAAAGATTGTTTTAGGAGCGTGATACCTGGTTTCATGCGGGCGCTTCAATTCGCCATTCCACAGATTCTTGCCATGAAGCTCCCTCATCCTGGCGATGTTCATTTCGGCTACTCCCGCCCTAGGAAGCGCCACTTCCAACGACGCGAGTCTAGCAATATCTTTCAAGCCGGACTTTCGCAATGTCGGCGCCTCGAACTGCCCTTTCCGGTTCGCCCAGTGCCGCGATCTTTCTCCCAACTCCCAGAGATGTGTCGGCGCAAAATAGGGATGGCTCAAGACGCGGCGCGCGGCGGCAAGCTCCTTGCCAGCTTCAGAAGCGTCCATGGTGTCAGGAAGCAAGGCAGCCAGCCCTTTAACGGCCGAGACATCATAGACCTGCATTCTCAACCCGTCTCGAATCGTCTGAGGCGAGACAGAGTGTATTTCTTCGGCAAAGAGCATATTTGCCGCCTTAAGGTCGGCCCAGCGCTTGAGCGCTACCTCAAGACTGATGCCGTGCTCCCGCTGAAAGTTCTCAACTGGCACAAAGCGGTGCTCTTTTGTGGAAAGAAGATTGAGATTTTGCCACCGGTATCTATCCCTCACTTCTATATTCTCACCATCGGCCAACGGAATGCCGCCCGCATCGAGCACCTGCTTAAGATTCGCGATCCTGCGCGCGGAAGAGACAACGCTTTCAATCATCAGCTGATATCTTTGCATGCTCCGCGCCTCATGGCCTGTTCCGGCGGTGAGCGTGCTTTCCAGGAGCCAGTCGCGGATATGGATGAAATCCTCCCTGTCGAGCGCCGCGGCGTACAAAGAATTGGAAAGCCGCTTGGGGATGGAGCCCTTCATGAGGTCTTCTCTGACCATTTCGTTTTCGAGGACAAGGGAAGTGAAGAGGGACCGCGCCTGCGCCAAGTCCTGCTCATACTGCGCGGCGAAGGCCCGATTTCGTTGGGTGCGATATTGCAGTAACCGCATATCCTCCACTTTCACATTCATAACGGCCGCAGCGTCAAGCAGAGTCATCTGCGAGCGGCGCAGCAAATGATCCACGCTCGTCGTGTCTATCTGCCTACCCTCTTCGCGCAGCATCGTGATATCCTCGACAAAGCTGCTTAGCCCTTCCGGAACGTCAATATGCGCATGCTGGGCGAAGTAGGTGAAGAGGACAGCTGAAAGGAATTTTTGATCGGAAGGGGTAAGCTGGAGGTAATCACTCTTTGATTTGAGGAATGCATCCTTTATTGGATCCTCCAGATTTATTGAATCCTCCAGTGTAGCAAAGTGCTGTTCAAACCAGGCATTGACCTGGCCGCCTTTCTGCAATTCAAGCAGCGCCACGCGCTCCGTGCCGATGCCCTCGTATCGCAGCGCATCGAGTGTCTGGAGGCGGAAGAGCACTTCTGCGTCCAAGGCCAGGATGGCGCGGAGGCTCTGGCGATCTACCGGGCTCCTGCTCGCTTTCTCTGGATCTATGAGGGCGTCTTCCAGCGTGGTCGAAAATTCTTTGGCGCGCTGCTCTAGCGTTGCCTTGCGCTCCTTCCCGCGGCGCTTGATATTCTCCAGCGCATACCACTCGCGCTGCTCGGGCGTTCCAAACGTTTCGAAAAGCTTTGGAGTGGACTGGTACCCGAAGGTCACCGTACCTCCGCTTTCAGTTTGAAAGATATAGGCCTGCCGCGTGAGCCAGGGGCGCGCAAGAGACCTTCCGATCGCGCGCTCTCCACCCGAATACACATGATTAACAAGCTTCAGATGAGCGACGGCGCGCAAGAGGTTGTCGGTTTGTGACGCGCGCATCAACGAGTCAAGTGTTTGCGCGTCGCCAGAATAGGCAGCGAGTAGGCTTACGGCTTCTGCCGCCCTTTTATCGTCCTCCTCTGCAGCTACCGCCTTACGAATTCGCCCGACAAGCCCTGCCTCTTTGACGATATCCATTAAATAAGGAGAACTCTTTTTGACTTATAAAGCTTGATGAAAATTGAGCCCAGAGGCATACTCACTCTGTTCTTAGCTTCTTGGGCTCATTCGATGCAAACATCGCTCCCAATTTACTTCAGAATTCTAAAGTGAGCCCAGAGATTGTGTCACTGCGTTCCTAACCATCTGGGCTCACAGCGCCGAGAACTTTGATTGTACTCCAAGGTAGAAATCTAAAGTGAGCCCAGAGGAATTAATCAAAGGTCCTGATAATCATGCTTTCTTTCTAGAAGGTCTGCGATAGTTACTTGATTTCCCGCAAGTTGGTAGATCACTCTGAAAGCACCAATATGAATCGACCAATAGGGATTTCCCTTGAGCTTTTTGCCTAACGGCGCTCTCGTTTCCAATTCATGTACTTTCTTCCAGATTTGCGCCTGAATCGGCTTATCACGAATTTTAGAGAAGGAACGATCGAACGCTTGGGTAAAGATGAGCGTGAACATCTCAGTTTAGATGAGGATGGCGCTTTTGGAATTCGGCCTTGGAGAGAAAAGGACCTTTTAGCGCTTTTTTGATCTGTGCTAACTCCGTTTTACTTAACTCTTCTATTTCGATGTACTGTTCAAAAAGGTTAGAACGCTGTTTGAGAAAATCATACTCTTCTCTAGGAATGGTGATACTTTCACTCATATTTGTCTTGAGCGAAGAAATATATTTAAACCTTTCGAATAAACTGGACGTAACATGAACCACGCAAGCATAGGGAAGATTAGTGATGATTTGAAATCTCAAATCGTAGTTGAAGAACTCAATAAATTTAAGTCCCTCATTAAAGGGCATGAGAAGATTCTGCAGGCGATTGGGAATTTGTAACAGCTATCTCCTACCCATTACTTTCTTTTGATAACGCTAAAGACTTCTACGAATCCCGGTGCGAAAATTCCAAAGACTGCAATCACTATAAGTAAGGCTCCCCACCACGGAAACACCTCAAAGACTTTTCCCATATAATATCCTAGTCCAACAGACAAACTCAATAAAACGGCGTTTACCCAAAACACAATATCGCGCTTAATTGGTTGTGTCATATTTCCACCCGGGCATATGAAAATAAAAGAAGGCAAGCCCTTTGCAGCGCTTACCTTCCTATTCCATTAGAGGGACCTATCCCCCTAATGGTCGTTGAGCCCAGAGGGATTCGAACCCTCGACCTATCGCTGTCCTCGACCGTTGTTTCCGAGCCAGCGTTTGATGAGTGTGCTCGGCAGTGCGGCTTTATGCCGCACCCCGCACTCGACTGACGGAACAGTCGTAAGAGGCGATCGCTCTAACCAGGCTGAGCTATGAGCCCTTAGAACGTTCAAGGGAATCCCGCGCATTTTTAAAGGTTACCTAAGAAAATTGGGCTGAAAAATCCACACAAAGCTATAGGCATTACAGCATCTTCAGCTTTCCTGTAATAGGGTCAATCCTCGCTTCATCATCCGGGCCGATGCCCAAGCACGTCACAGTGCCGGGCTCCACGACCGTATGGCCGGCATCCGCGATAAGCGCTGTCACCAGCCCAGAATCTTTCGCGAGCTGCAGGAATCTCCTCAGTTCTTTCTCATCAGCAACTTTCAGGACGATCTTCTTCATGCCCTCAGAGCGCCAATCCTTCACTTTTTCCTTGTCGCTCCGCAAGAGGGCTTCAGCTGACGCATGGGCGACCTGCGACGCGAGCTTGCCTTTCGGCAGCTTCAAGTCCTGCCTGACAAGGATGACTTGCTTCATAGGTCCTTTCCTACCTCTTAAGTCCACTTCCTAAGTCTACACGCGGTGCGACGGGCTTCTGCGGAAGCCCTACTCGGACGACACATACTCACTAGCGTTCGTAGGTTCGCGTCACCGCGAACGAGCGTCCTCGCCGCACGCATAGCCGGCGCTGGATGCGACGGGGGTCGCCCCCTTCGGGGTGGCGCATAGGGCAACGCGTTCGTTGCCCGTCCAGCCGCCGTTCGCGTATTGTGGACTGTGAAGCTGGAAACTGTACCTAACACAAGCCGCTCCTTTAAAAACATAACCTTTAAGAGCCGGCTTCCTGAATCGAAACCATGCTTGAACAGGAGCTCAGGGCGGCGCTCAGGAAGTTCCAGAAGCACCTGACGTTTTTTCTCCGGATCTCGGATGAAATCCACGCTTTGTCTGCACATTTGTCAGCCACGGGCTGGGTGGACGCGAAGCATGCACACGCCGTGAAGCGGATCCATAAGCTTCTCGAGAGAAAAATCCGGCTGCACCGGCGTTATAGATATGGCATCCGCGCGCTGTCAAGGGCCATCACCTCCCATCTCCGGCAGTATCCGGACGAGAGGGCGGCCAACATGCTGCTCAACTACCTTTCAGAGCTTCAGCCGGAATTGGACGAGGCGGCGGCGCTCCTCGGCGAGGAAAACGAGGATGCTCATGTGGAGGTGCAGAGCCAGCATCTCCTGGAAAAGATGCGACAAGAACGCGAGCTTGCGCTCAAGATCCAAACGTTGTCAGAAACCTATGCGCAGGCCTTCAAGAATACTGGCGCAATCTCCCCGGTTCTGGAAGGCGTGCACGCTTCTGTCAAAAGACTGCACCCGTTCACTAATCTTGCACATGCTGTCGCAGCCGCGATTCTCGTCATCGGTCTGTCCGTGTCCGCATACAGCGATTCTGATTCCCAAGCCAAACCGCCGGCTGTGATTCAGCAGGAAACTCTAGTGGCTTTTTTTCAAAGGCCTGAGGTCGCCCTCCATCTCCAAGGGAAATGGGTCCGCCAGCGCGTCGGGACAGCTCACGCATATCCTGTGATGCGGCGCAGCAAGGACGGACAGCTCGTCGCGATTCAAACTGCGCAAGGGGTAGCTTGGGCGCAGATGAAGGATGTCACCCTCTCTGCTAGTCAGGCGGCAACGTGTCATGGGCCAGATCGCGTGCATCATACCTCGGGCCATCACATAGGCGGAGAAAGGCCCCTCTCCTCCATCCGCCAGATCATTGTCCATATCACAGATAGTGAAGACCAAAGCGCAGAAAACTCGTTCCATAACCATAAGCAAGCCAAGGAAGAATCATTCAGCTCTCATTATATCATCGAGCGCGACGGGAAGGTTGTCGAGATTGTGCCTCTTGACAGAATCGCTTTTCATTGCAAGCGGCAAAATCCGAATAAGGGGAAAACCTGTCCTGGGCCGGAGAACTGGCGGATGCTCCAATACGAGCTGCAGTTCCACTAATTTTAAATAGCAAGCGCGGCTTTCCTTTCTTATGATCAAGGCAGTCATCTTCGACGTGGACAACACGCTCATCGATTTCATCCTGATGAAGGACATGAGCATCCGGGCCGCGGCTGCGGCGATGATTGACGCGGGGCTGGAGGAGAAGAAGGAAGACATCGTTTCCGCTTTATGGAAGCTTCTGGGCGAGCATGGCTATGAGGATCCGCAAGTGTTCCAGCGCTACCTGAAGGCCACAGCCGGGGCGATCGATTACCGGATCCTGGCAAACGCGGTGAACGCGTATCGCAGGGTCCGCACCGGGTTCCTGGAGCCGTTCCCCCATGTCATCGGCACGCTCACTGAATTGGTGAAAAAAGGGGTGAAGCTGGCGGTTGTCACGGACGCGCCCAGGCTGAAAGCGTGGATCCGGCTCACAGCCATGCGCATCGACCATCTCTTCGACTTTGTTGTAGCTTTCGAGGACACGCAGGAGCACAAGCCGTCGCGGAAGCCGTTCGAGATCGCCCTCAAAAAGCTCAATCTGGAGCCAGCGGAGTGCCTGATGATCGGGGATTCGCCGGCAAGGGACGTCCAAGGGGCAAAGCTTCTCGGAATCAAGACCTGCTTCGCGCGCTATGGCAACCCAGCCTACACAGGGAAAACAGAGGCGGACTTTGAAATAAAAGATATAAAAGAAATTCTGCAGCTTATTTCTTAACTTTCATCGCCTGGTCCTTGGACATGACGCGCCAGCATTCGTGCGTGCCAGTCGGGGACTTCGCGACTGCGAAATAGCGGCCATTCTTCTCCTTCACTGTAAATGTGCTGGTCTTGAACTTCTTCTTGCTCTTCACGTCGTAAAACTCCATTTCGGTCATGGTTTCCCTCCAAATGACTGTGTGCAGGGCCTTCACAGCGGGATTATATATAAAGCTTTTGAAAAAGATTATAAGGGAGAGCGCGATTTGCAAGGGAAATGGCCGAGCTTCCCCCCAGGCAGATCCGGGCCGAGACTGGCGTCTTTTTTATTTCCGCAGACACGATTCCCGATGGAGACCGCCCCAGGCTCCCGTTTGGCTTCCCGTATAGGGGCGCTGGGGTGTATTCGGGCACATTGGAGCAGCGCGCCGCGCCCCGCCCCCCGGACTTCCGCAAGGTTTGGAGCGACCACGACCTTTCCTGGAAGGTCGCAAGCGTCCTGGCTTGGATTCCTCTCGCAGGCCTGTTGAGCGAAGGGCTCTATCGCCGCAGCGGACTGTCTCCAGTCGAATATGCTTGCTTCAGGGACCCCTCCGGCCTGGAGAGCTTCCGTGAGCGCAGGCTCAGGCGCGGCCTTTGGATGGCCTACCAGGTTATGAGCGCCCTCGCCACCGGAGCTGCCGTGGCTTACCTGCCTTACTGAAACTTATTTAAAGCCCCTTTCTTTCAGGAGCGCATGCAGTTCAAAGGCCTGACTCTGGATCCCTTCCAGGTTGAAGCGATCGAGCACGTTGAGCACAACCGTTCTGTTGTTGTGAGCGCGGCCACCGGGACAGGCAAGACGCTCATTGCTGACTATACGATCGCCAAGTTCCTGGCCGCGAGAAGGCGGGTGATTTACACCGCGCCCATCAAGGCGCTCTCCAACCAAAAGTACAAGGATTTCTGCCAAGATTACGGGAAGGAGATGGTGGGCATGATGACGGGCGATGTGGTGATCAACCCCGAGGCGCCCTTGCTGGTGATGACGACCGAGATTTACAGGAACATGCTCCTGGCGAAGGACCCGATCATTGAATATTTGAGCTATGTGATCTTCGATGAGATCCACTTCATCTCCGACATCGAAAGAGGCACGGTGTGGGAGGAGAGCCTCATCTTTTCGCCGAAAGCCATCCGGTTCCTGTGCCTGTCGGCAACGATCCCGAACGCCCGGGAATTCGCGGAATGGATTTCCACGATCAAGGAGCATGAGGTTAAAGTGGTCGAATACCTGAAGCGCGCTGTGCCGCTGGGACATTTCCTCTTTGAGAAGACGCTCGGAATCTGCTCTTTGGAAGACGTGCGGGGAATCCAGAACATTCCTGAAGACCGCAGGCATCGCGAGTTTCCAGCTTCTCATCTCGATCTTGTTGAGGTGATTGAGGACAAGCTGCCGTGCATTTTTTTCTCGTTCAGCAGGAAGAAGTGCGAGAAATACGCTCATGAGCTGGCAAAAAGAAAACGATACACCAGCCAGCAGCAGCGCGGGTTCATCGCGGAGTTCATCCACAAGAATGTTGTCCCTGAAGTGAAACAGATGGCTTCGTATCAGCGGCTGCGGGAATGCCTGGAGAAGGGAGTGGCGTATCATCATGCGGGGTTGCTGCCTAACCTGAAAGAAATTGTAGAGCGGCTCTTCGAGGCCGGCCTGATCTCGGTGCTCTACGCGACTGACACGTTTGCTGTGGGAGTGAACATGCCGGCGAAAGCTGTCTGTTTTGATGCGCTGGAGAAATTCGATGGCATGAGTTTTAGATATTTGAACAGCAAGGAATACTTCCAGTGCGCCGGAAGGGCGGGGAGGCGGGGGATAGACACGGAAGGGTTTGTGTATGCCATCGTGAACCGCAAATATACGAACCTGGACAAGGTGGCGCGCGTCACTTCCAGGGACATCGAGCCGATCATCTCCCAGTTCCGGCTTTCCTTTAATACAGTGCTCAACCTGTGCAAGAACCATCCGAGCGAGGAGGAAATCGACATTATCCTCAAGAGCAACTTCGACGCTTTCTTAAGAAGGAAAAAAGAGCCGGATGCCCGCGTCAAGGCGAGCTTCAGCCACAAGGTGAAGGACCTGCAGAGGATGGGCTATCTGATGGATGGCAGGAAGCTCACGCTGAAAGGAGAGTTCGCCACGCATATTTATTTCGAGGAACTGCTCATCAGCGAGATCTTCTCGAGCCAGATGTACACGCATCTCGAACCGGTGGACATCGTGTGCATCATCGCGAGCATCGTGTATGAGGAACGGAGAGCGGACGAGTTCAGGATCGGAAGCGCGAAGAAACAATATCAGCATCTCCTGCACGTGCTTTCTAAGAATCATTACGTGGACAAGCACCTGAATAAGAGAGCCTTGCTGCGGCTGATGTTGCTCGTGTCGCGCTGGGCCGAAGGCTGCGAGTTCATGGAATTGCTGGACTATTCCAATCTGCTTGAGGGCGACATCATCCGGTTCTTCCGCAGGATGATCGACAGCATGAAGCAGATTTCCAAAGCCACGCGCGACCCGCGCTTGCAGGAGAAGATGAGGGAGTGCATTAAGCTGATTGACCGGGATATTGTCAAGAGCGAGTTCACTGCTTAAGGGAAAGATTTAAATAGTATATCTAAGTCATACTAATTTATGCCAAGTCCGAGCAAGGAAGAGAACATCTTGAGACCCATTCTAGAAAACAGCCCTTTGAAGGAATGGCACTTCGAGGAAATAGCCAGGGAGGCAAAGGTTACAAAAGCAGTTGCAAACAAATGGCTTAAAAAATATGTATCGGAGGGGTTACTGAAGCGTGTGAAAGAAAAAGGAAAATTTCCATATTATTCGGTCGGCCCTCACAACCACCAGTATTATTCCCTCAAACGGGTATATGCGCTGGAACAGCTCCATGACAGCGGGCTTCTAGCCAAACTGTTGTCCCTTCAGGCAGCCAAAACCGTCATCCTCTTCGGGAGCATTGCTAAAGGGGACTGGTACAAGGATTCAGATATTGATATCTTTATTTTCGGAAAGGCCCAAGATTTTGACAAACAGAAGTATGAGCTTAAGCTTCATAAAAAAATTGAACTGCATGTTTTCCAAAGCAAGGAGGAAATAGAAAAAGTGAAAACAGGGCTCATGAAGAATATCATGAACGGCTACGTCGTCAAGGGGCAGATCCAGGACTTTGCAGAGGTCGCATGAAAATCACGATTGACAATCTGGATTCAACCTTTAAACTGTGCATGAGCACGGGAAAGATAAAAGAGAGAACTCCGGATAGCGAACTCATCACGTCGTTAAAACTCGTTGCAGAAAAAGGCCTTGCCTTCATCAACAGCAAGTCAAAGGATATTCCGAAGGACAGCACCGACTGGACTTTTGTGTTTCGCGACCATTACGAGTCGCTCCGGGGACTGATCGAAGCGTATCTGTTGTTTGAGGGAATCGAAGCCGACAACCACCAATGCAAGAATGCCTTCATTTGTTTTAAGCATCCTGAACTCGAGCTTGACTGGGAATTTCTAGAGACGATCCGATTAAAAAGAAACGCAATAAACTATCGCGGGCAGCTTTTGAAATATGACGACTGGAAATCATTCAAGCTGAGGTTTGAATTGCATATTGGCTCGTTAAGAAAAGAGATTGAGAAAAAGTTACATGCCCAATAGATACGAGCGTTTACTTAGCCTTTGCGGGGATAAGATACTTGTCCATGAATTTAGGGAACGCAGAGGGCACAATCGACTCAATAGCATTCCTGACATCTTGCACATAGGGTTCAGGAGCTTGGGCTCTCCGCAAGGCGAGAAGGCCGCCATAATGCGCGATTTTCTCCTGCCAATTATCATTCATTCGGGGAATCATAGTAGGAGAGAACCAAGGGAGCGGATTGCCTTTCTCTGCGGCATCATACCAAGACCACATAGCTCGATCCGAATTCTCTGCAAGCTTCTGTGGGAGCATCCGTGTGTCTTCTCCAGCTGCTAACAACGCCGCGCGAAGCGCCGTGGCTTGCCCCAAAGCGACAAGGGTGTGCGCCTCTTCATGACCGTGTACGAAAATTTCTTCATAGGTTCCCAGTCCGCGGATTCTTTCAACGATATTTTCAAAAATGCCATCTGCTTCCCTATAGTTCGTGAAGCTAAATCCCCACTTCTCTACTCCAGCGGTCCGGTCGCTGCTAAGCGTGTCCACCACGCCGCGGTCAACATACTTTATTTTTGGATGAACCCTCACTTCAAGGCCTGTTGCTTCCAAAGTATGGGGTTCGCCATGCGAGAAGTCAACAGGCTCGATCGCCGGTTCTGGCGTCGCCTGAGTTTTCCAGCCAAGTAAGGAAAGGAGGCTCATATCAATGTCCAGGACGCGCCTCTATATAAACCTTTCTATATTTAACTACCTAATAGTAGTATCTTTATACGCTCCAAACCATTATATATTGATTTCAGACTTCCAAGGGCATGGCGCAGTTCTGGCAGCTTGTCAACAAAGTTATCGCGGAAGCGGACATTCTGTTGCTCGTTTTAGATGCGAGGATGCCGGCGCAGACGCTCAACAAGGAGGTCGTTGACAAGGTTCGCAGGGTGGGGAAGCCGCTCATCTTTGTCCTCACAAAAGCGGATCTCGCTGGAAGGGAGCAGGCGGAGCTCGCGAAGAAGTTCTTCAGGCCCTGCGTCTTCGTTTCGGCAAAGCAATTTCAGGGCACGACGATGCTCCGGGAGCGCATCCTGATCGAAGGCAAGAAGGCCTACAAGGGAAGAGAGGGTTTCTCTATCGGGGTGCTGGGCTATCCGAATGTTGGCAAGAGCACGCTCATCAACGCCCTGAAAGGGAAGCGTTCCGCGCCTACCAGCCCGCAAGCTGGGCATACGAAGGGGGTGCAGAGGATCAGGGCAGGCAGTCTTTATTTTATCGACACTCCTGGAGTTATTCCCTATATGGAAAAGAATCCAGCAAAACACGCGATGATAGGAACGGTGGATTTCACCAAGGCGAAGGAGCCGGATCTCGCTGTTTTTGAGTTGATGGACCTCTATCCCGGCAAAATCGAAGTTTTTTACGGGGTGGGGCATGGAGAAGGGAAGGAAGAGGTGCTGGAGGCCATCGCCATAAAAAGACGGATGCTCGGAAAAGGCGGCAAGCCGGACACCCAAAGAATGGCGCGGCAGATCCTGCGGGACTGGCAGGAAGGCAAAATCCGGTAATTTCTCCACTTTTTGATAGTCAATCTCATTCCAGAGAGGTTATCGTCTACAGCAGTATAGCTTTTCGCTCAACCTGTAACATAAGATTTATATAGTGGGCAATCATATAAGGCGCTCTATTCGTTTTTGTTATGGCAACCAAAAAGAAGAAGAAAGCGAAGAAACACGCACCCAAAGCAGCAAAGGCAGAGCCTGAGAGCGTAGCTATCAAGGGAGTCCCCAAAGAACAGGTACGGGAGACGATCCTGACCGTCGCGGGGGAGCACGGGCTCGAGATCCTGAGATACCTTGGCGACAAGAAGAACATTTCTGAGTTCGTCATCGCTGAGAAGCTGAAGCTGGACATGCAAACCGTGCGAAACACCCTGTACAAGCTCCATACCCATCATCTGGTGATGTACATCCGAAAGAAGGACCGGCAGAAAGGATGGTACATCAGCTACTGGACCTTCAACAAGGAGCGGGTGTCGGAGCTCATCGAGAGCTTCCGGAAGCAGAACCTGGAGAAACTGCGCGAGCGCCTCGACAAGGAGGAGCAGAATAAAGGCTTGTTCTTCATCTGCTCCAAAGCGTGTGCGCGCCTCGACTTCGACCAGGCCACGGACTTCGAGTTCAAGTGCCCGGAGTGCGGGACGCTTCTGCAGCAGCAGGAGAATGTCAGGACGATCGAGAACCTGAAAGCGCGCATCAGAGAGATTGAAGTGGATATGGACGTCTAGGAATTCTGTTTATTTTTTCAGCGCCGGCACAGGCGGTGCGACGGGCTTCTGCGGAAGCCCTACTCGGCGCAGAGCACCTCGCCGCACGCTCACGGAAATCTAAGATTTCCGGGACAAGGACGGCGCTGGACGAGCCGGGGGTTGGTTCGAAGGCGTAGCCAAGAACCTACGAACGCAGTGAGTATGCCCCCGTCGGGGTGGCTCGTAGGGCAAAACCGAAGGTTTTGACCGTCCAGCGCAATTTTCCCTCGTACGATTTTGCGGTTGGTATTTTTTGCGCAAACCTTTATATATCATCTGTCGTTTCTTGATTTCGGCAAAGATGTGGGCTTGCTCGCCTGAATTTGCCCAAGCAGACAACAACGGAGGCACGATGGCATTATACAAATATCTGAGGGAGGCGTGGAAGAAGCCTCGCGAGAACCCTTTCTATCAGCAGCGGCTCATCCAGTGGAGGACGGAGCCTGTCACCTTGAAGATTCCGCATCCGACGCGGCTGGACCGCGCCAGGAGCCTGGGCTACAAGGCGAAGCCTGGGTACATCGTTGTCAGGCAGCGCGTCAACAGGCACAAAAGGCAGCATGCATCCCATTTGATTGGCGGCCGGCGTTCACGAGCAAGCTCTTATGATAAGGAGTTGAGCAAGAATTACCGCCAGGTCGCGGAAGAAAGGGCTGTGCAGAATTACAGCAACTGCGAGGTGCTGAACTCATACTTGGTGGGGGAGGACGGAAGGCATTACTGGTTTGAAGTGATCCTCGTCGACAGGGCACACCCGCAGATTCTTTCTGACCCCAGGATCAGCTGGATCGCGACGCAGAGAGGCAGAGCGTCAAGAGGGCTCACGTCAGCCGGCCTGCATGGAAGAGGGCTGCGCAACAAGGGCAAGGGCGCGGAGAAGCTGAGGCCGTCGAGGCGGGCGAACCTGACGCGAAGAGGAAAGGCGCTGACTCCGCTGCCGTAAAGGATTTTCGGACAAAGCGTCGCCCTTGTTATACTCATTCCGGCCCCAGGCCTCAAAATCCGGAAATTTTTCGGTTTTAAGGGGCACAATTTTATAAAGCCGAAGCCACCTATAAAGCCGGGGTGAGCATACGGCACATCTTGCCAAGATTGCGGCTTTCTTCCTTGCGCTCCTGCTAGTTTCACTCCCCTTCGCGGACGCGGCTCTCTACACTCTCGAGCATGACGCCAACGGCAATGTCGTCAAGGATCAGGACAGCTTCTACGAATATGACGCTTTCAACAACCTTGTCAGGATCCGCGCCAATGGCCCGCAAGGCAAAATCCTCGAAGAGTACACCTATGACGACCAGGGACAGCGCATAAAGAAAGTTGAATACCTCACTACCGGCAACGCGACGTACTATTATCTCGGGGACTTCGTCAGGAAGGTCAACTCTTCCGGCACCTTTGATTCCAAATATTACTACGCGGATTCATTGGTGGCGAGCAATGTGTCCGGTGTCATGCATTACTATCACGGCGACAGCCTGGGCAGCACCAGCCTGATCACCGACTCCAACGGCAACCTGGTGGAGCGCTCCTCTTACTTTCCCTTCGGGCTGAGCCTTGAGGGCGGAAAAGTTTCGCCGTACGGCTTCACGGGCCAGGAGCAGGACACTATTGGCCTCTATTATTACGGCTCCCGCTATTACGATCCCTTCCTCGGCCAATTCCTCCAGCCGGACAGCATGCTGCCAGACATCTATGATCCGCAGCAGCTGAACCGCTATTCCTACGCGAGGAACAACCCGCTGAAGTACACGGACCCGGATGGACATGAGCCACTCACGATTACTGCGGTTGTCTTAGCGGTATTGTTTATTGTTGATATTGCTTGGAATGTTTATGATTATTACAGAGATAGCCGTACCCTTGCGGACCCCGATGCCTCCGACATTGACAAGCAAGTGGCAGCATTTGGATTGACCATCAACGCCGCCGGAGAACTCGCTGAGCCTGACCAAGCGGCGGGAGTATCGTTGCCTCTTGATGATATCGCCCGAAGGAAGGCGCAAAAGGAATTTCGCAAGCAGTTGGAATCGAAGATGAAGAAAAAAGGAGGGGATTTTTTCGAGAAAGGCAAACCCTTTGATATCTCAAGAAACATAGATCCTAAGTCTACTTTCATAAGGGAACTCCCCGACGGGAGGATACGACAATATGATTCGCTGGTTAAACCGGATAAGCCGGGTCCGACTTTTGGGCGAAGAAACGTTAAAGAAATTGATCCTTTCACAGGCCAAACTAAGCGGGATTGGCAAGAGACGTATGACGCATTGGGGAGAACGACCCAAGTTCATCCTAAGTTTCCGGAAGAATTACCCCATTATCGCTTTGATCCAGAAACGGGAAAGCTGGTTGAATCGTGGTATAAAGACCCGATCACAAAAGAAACCATTCGAACATACCCATGAACACCGAAGAAAAAGTCCCCCTTGAGGACCTCACGAAGCTGATTCAACTCGTGATAGATAACCGGATATCCCCTGATGAGTTCGAACAACGCATCAATACTTCTTATCGTGCTTCGTTCAACAAAGGGCAAGAGCAATATGAGAGCTTCCTATCGGAAATATCCTTGGCGATAGACGGGCTTTACGATGATTTCCACAACGTACACCAGAGGTTGCCTCTGACAGATGAGGAACAACGGGAGTTTAAGGGGCTCAAGCTGTCAAAAGGATATCTGAAATTCATGCGGAACAAACTGCTCACCCTGTTGACGGGGAAACCACAGAGCTTGCCGCAAAAGTATGCCCTCGAAAAGTTTAATGACCTTACTGAAAGCAGAGTCTATTCTGTCTTTGCCATTCTATTCAGCCGCTATGAGGCGCCCATACTAAAAGTATTCAATCATCAGACGCGCGAGTATGAACCCGTTTCATTTGTCCCTTACTTCGCAAAAGTCTACACCCTAACTGATTCAATCACCTTAGGGGAAGGGGCGGAGATCCTAGCAGAACTTGAACCCCAAAAAAAGAGCCTGATGCTCAATACCCTTCCCGAAGTGATAGAAGAGATTGAGGAGTCTACTGGTTTAAAATTCAAGCAAACCGATGAAGTATCACCCTCATCCAAGTGGAGCAAATATAACCCAACGAGCAAAAATCCATGAGATACTATACATTCAGTCATCTGCGGGGGAAACTGTCCAGTAAGGAGTTTTTCATTTATTATATTAGTCACGAGGAAGGAATCCCGTACATGGTGGCGATTCATATTTTGAGGGGCGATTTGGTCTCAAAGAAATGGCAAAAGAGGGGATTACAGCCTAAGCACGAGGTACATGAATCCTATAAACTTTCGGTTGAGAAATATGATAGCAGATACGACACCTGTGGAACTGATATCCCCTTGCATCTTCGTCTGGAGTTTGAAACTCTGCAGGAGGTAATTGATTATCTAAACGATAGCGGAATACTCGATAAACAGGTATGGATAAGGGATAATCCCATCAACACCCTAGAAGGTGTCATCCCCGAAAATCTCGAATCGCATTGGAGGAAATATTAGGATGAAAAAGGATATGCAGAACGGAATCGTTCAGTTCTTCGCTCTGCTAGCGATACTTTTGGTTATCCTCTCCCCCCTCTCCTCCGCCACTTTCGACGGCGACAACGAGCAGGATGTCGACACGGAAAAGACGCGGGAATCCACGGCAGGCAGCGAGAACGCACAGGGCGGCGACAGCGAGGAGGAAGGCACTCCCATCACGATCGCCACGCCTCCGCCAAGCTCGGCGAGAACCACTTCATCCACTTCAGGATCATCCTCGCCTTCAGTGCCCTACGGCATCGGCGACCCTAACATGATCCGGGACCTCTCCGGCAAGCAGATGGAGGCGGGCGCATTCGCCGCCTCGTTGTTCTCCGGGGCGGCGACCTACGCCTATTCCATAGAAGTGCCTCCCGGGGTCAACGGCCTCCAACCCGAGATTTCCCTCGCTTACAATCACCAGGCCGCCGCGTCGAGAGGCCCTGCAGGCAACGGCTGGGCGCTTTCTACGGGCGCGATCTTGCGTGATACCAACGGCACTCTTGCTGACACGTCGGATGACGAATTCTGGCTCTCGTTCATGGGCGGCACCAGCAAACTCGTTTATGACCGGGCGGAGGATCTTTACCATACGGAAGTGGAAAGCTACTGGAACATCCGTAAGCAGGGCGATTCTTGGGAAGTGCGCATGCGCGATGGCACACTGTATCGGTTTGGCGCGGCGGATGACGCGAAGCTTTCCTCGACAGAGCAATCGTTCACGAGCGTATGGAGCCTCGACCTGGTGAATGACACGCATGGCAACCAGATCGCTTACTCTTATGACGAGCGCCTTGGAGGGGATTATTATCCCTACCTTTCGGAGATCTCCTACAATGGCGCTCTGGCGAAAGTGCAATTCCTCTATGAGCCTGGCTCGATCAACGGCACAGAAGGTTATCTCCACGGCACCCGCGTCAACCAGACAGCGCTTCTGCAGGACATCAACGTCCTGTACAACCTCACGCTTGTGCGGAGAATCCACCTTGGCTATGCCAACCGGGAAGCTGCGCGGCTCCTGCGCAACATCACTCTCATCGGCAGGGACAACCGCTCGGCCCTGCCCCCGATCAAATTTGAGTACGCTACTCCTCCTTCAGGATGGGCGCAGAACTCGTCATTCGCCCTTCCCCAGGGCGTGTACCTGGGCGAGCAGAAGGACCTCGGCGTGCGCTTCCTCGACGTCAATGCGGATGGCTTCGATGACCTGCTCCGCATGACTGACACGAGCACGCTGGAGAGCTGGCTGAACACGAAGTCAGGATGGGAGCGCCAGGAGAATATCTCGGGGTTCCTCCAGGGCGGCTTTGTCGAGCGGTATGGCCAGGACAGGGGTGTGCGATTCTTCGACATCGATGGGGATGCGACCACAGACGTCATCAAATTGTCGCGGGACGGGAATGTGACAACCCTCATCAAAGCCAACGGCCGAGACAGGTGGACGGAGAAGCAAGTCTCCTTCCCGGAGAACGTATCGTTTGTGATTGGGAAGGCCGAGCCTGCCTGCGTTCCCGCTTCCTGCCCCTCGGGCACGACCCAGACAGGCGATGCCTGCGTGAGCGGCCTCTGCTCAAGGACGTGCGAGTACCAGTACTGCTCGAGCTCAGGCACGCTGGTGCTCGACAGCAGCTCCAACAGCCAGCCTGAGTGGAACGACAATGACCATGATGAAGAGGACTGGGGCGAGACCTTCACTCCTTCAAGCAACAAGTGCTACAAGTTCGAATTCACGGGCAGCGAGCAGACAGACAGCGATGACTCGCAGTGCTACGACCTCTACACTGACAATGACAACTCCCGCAACCTCTACAGCCGCGACTGCAACGGCCGCGACATCGACGCCTATGCCGGGGTGGGCTTTGTCGGCAGCAGGAGCTCGTCGACGTGGCTGCGCACGGTGGACGGAGGCGCTGACTATGGCTACATTGGCAACCAGGACAACTCGTACTGGGAGTATCGTTACCTGTCGAAGTACGATGTCGACGGCTCGCCTGACACCTCGGGAAGCAATGAGGGAGACTGGGACGGCTTCAACGATCTTGTCTGCGACGAGGGCGGGACCCAGGCCATCTACTGCGCCCCATCAGACACTGCCTGCGCGCTGTGGGGCAACGCGCGATGTGGCACAGGCTGCGCCGGCGAAACAACACGGCCTTTTGTTGTCATCGGAGTGTATGCGGATTACAACAACAATCTCTATGATGCGCTTGCCGACAACTGGTTCTGCGGCGACATCGACGACAATGATTACTTCGGCTATCACAACAAGTATAGGGTGACGGAATACCAGGCGAACACTGCTTCTGTCACCAACACGTGCGAGTACATTCCGTATGTGTACAATGCGACAGGCACGCGGCTTGGAGACGTCAACGGCGACGGA
>JAGVXW010000062.1 GCA_018303575.1 Candidatus Woesearchaeota archaeon | reverse complement strand
AAGAGGCGGTATGTTCGATGTCATCTGCGTCGGCAGCTCGACCGTGGACGTCTTCGCCCAGACGGAGTTCTCCGAGCTGGTGAGCATCCGCACGCCGAAGAGAGGGAAGGCGGAAAAGCTCCTCGCGTATCCTGTCGGCGGGAAGATCCTCATCCATGAACTGGATTTCACCACCGGAGGCGGGGGCACGAATGTCGCTGTCTCGCTCTCCCGGCTTGGGCTGCACTCGGCCTATCTCGGCTGCCTCGGGGAGGACGACAATTCCAATCTCATCCTGAGGGGGCTCAGGCAGGAACATGTCGACACCAGCTTCGTCGTGAGGAAAAAAGGGCAGACCGGCTACTCCATCATCCTCGACAGCATCGAGCACGACCGCACGATCCTCACCTACAAGGGCGTGAACAACGAACTGAGGCCGAAAGATGTAAAAAAGTCGGCTCTCAAGGCAAGATGGTTCTACTTTTCCGCGATGATGGAAGGCAGCTTCGCTGTCCTTGAGGAATTAGCGCGCTTCGCGAAAAAATCAGGCATCAGGGTCGCCTTCAATCCCAGCTCCTACCTTGCGGAGAAAGGGGCCGGCTACCTGAAAGCGGTGCTGTCCGCAACAACGGTGCTGGTGCTGAACAAGGAGGAGGCGGAGGCGATCGTCGGAAAGGGAACGGTCCAGGAGGCCTCAAAAAGGATGCACGCCCTTGGCCCGGAATATGTCGTGATCACCGACGGGAAGAGCGGCGCGCACTGCAGCCATGACGGGACTCTCTACTTCGCCCCCACGCATCGCGTGAAAATCATCGAAACGACAGGAGCCGGAGACGCGTTCGCCTCGACCTTCCTCGCAGGGCTTCTCCTCGGCGCTGACGTCGCCTATTCCCTCGCCCTCGCCACCACGAACGCGGAATCTGTCATCACGCATCACGGCGCCAAGAACAAGCTCCTCACGCTCAGGGAGGCCACAGCCATCCTCAAGAGGCATCCGGTCAGGGTGCGGCGCTCGAAGATCCGCTGAGAAGCTTCCATAATGCTTTTAAAATCATCATTCCCTTTCATCTGAAAAAGAGGCATGAACACTTCCACTTCCTTCGGAACGCACACAGCCGCGTCACAAACGAAAGATCTCGGCTTTTCCCTCTCCAACGGCACTGGAGCGTTCTGCTGCTTCGGCATCGAAAGCAAATATCGCGGATGGTTCGTGCCTGTCGGCGGAAAGATGCTGAAGATTCTCGACGACATCCAGCTCCACCCTCCTGTTTCGGGGCTCCGCAACGAGAATGGCTCCATCGCCCTGCAGAGGGGCCCGTTCTCACAGCGCCTCCTGATGCCGGAAGGCGTTGACGGCCTTGCCTGCGCGCTTTCTTCGCCGCAGGAGATGAAGGTGCTTTTTGACGTGAAGCATCCCTACGACCAGAGGCAGTGGGGACGCGAGTATGCTGTGGCACGCGAAGGGAAGCATCTCCTTGTCTCCTTCATCAAGCGCGCGGATTCCCGGGAGGATCCGAGTTCGGGCGCTGAAGAGTACAAAATATACATCGCAGTTTCCTGCAACGGCCAGCCTGAGATTGTCCGGGGATGGGCCGAACGGCGTTTTCCCTTCGACGAGCGGCGCAACAGCCCTCCGTTCTCGAGATTTGTGTTCCATGCGCTCACCGCAACCACCGACACCCTCGTCCTTGGAGTCGGCTCTAACGCGCAGGAAGCGATCCACGCGTGCGAAAAGACGGAACGAAGCCTCAAAAAAATGCAGGTTCAGCATCAACCTCCGCTGCTTCATCTTCCCGACCATCTTGCGCTCGCCGCACAATGCGCTTCCGACGCGCTCTCCGGACTCATCCACGATTCACGAATCTACGCCGGCCTTCCCTGGTTTTTCCAGGAATGGAGCAGGGACACGCTGATCAGTGTCCGCGCGCTGATCCTCAAAAAAAAATACGCCTTGGCGAAGGAGATTTTGCTGCGCTATCTCAAAGCAATCCAGCCTGATGGAACACTCTTAAGCAAGGAAGGCGGAATCGTCTCAGCAGACGCTTTCGGATGGCTTTGCCTGCGGCTGGAGGAATTGCTTTCCGCGCTTGAGAAACAGAAGGCGCATTCCAGATTTTTCAAAAGACGAGAACTGGAGGAGATGATTGAGCTGCTCGAGAAAGCCGCTTCCGGCCTGTTCCAGAGGCATACACAAAACCATTTGGCGACCTGCGAAAACAAAACCACTTGGATGGATTCCATCGACCGAGGCGCTTCTCCCATTGAGTTGCAGGCGCAGCGGCTTCGCCTGTATGATGTTCTCTATCGTCTCACGAAGAAAAAAGTGTACGCGGACTTGAAGGAGAAGCTTTTGAAAAAAACCAGGCAGCTCTTCTGGCATGAAGGGAAACTGCGGGACTCGGCTGAAGACGGAACCATCCGGCCGAACATCTTTCTCGCGGCCTACATCTATCCTAATTTTCTTTCGGCAAAAGAGTGGGAGCGGTGCTTCGACAAGGCGCTTCCTCGCTTGTGGCTTCCCTGGGGCGGGCTGGCGACCATAGACAAGACGGATAGGCGATACAGGGATCGGCACACCGGCGAGCGGCCCGAGAGCTACCATAATGGAGACTCCTGGTACTGGCTGAACAATCTCGCCGCCCTGGTTTTGCATCGCTTGAACGCAAGGAAATACAAGAAATATGTCGACGCCATCACCAACGCGAGCGTCCGCGACATTCTTTGGCAGGGATTTTCAGGTGCGCATTCCGAGTTAAGCTCCGCCGCGGAACAGGAGCCGGGAGGGTGCCTCAATCAAGCCTGGAGCGACGCGCTGTTTCTGGAACTGGCGTTTGAATTAGCCGACAAGCGGGGACACAAACACTTCAAGTAAGGCGGCGAGGACAAGGATCACGACAGCGCCGGCGCTCAAATCAACCGAATCCAAAAGGATATGCTTGAATTTCTCCGACTTTATGTCGTGGTTGATGACCGCGACAGAGATGATGCCGCCCGCGAGCCCGGCCATGAAGTAGGCGATCATCTCCGGCACCCCATGGAGAAGATACCTTGACAAGGCAACTGGAATGGCGAGCACCCCCGCATAGCTCCGGATGGCGTCGCTGATCGCTACCCCGATGAGGGAGGCGTTCCAGCCTAAGATGAAAATCGCGCCGAAGCCGTAGAGGAAAGCGAAGACCAGGGAGAAGACGAACACCTTCAGGTTGTTGAAGAGGATCTTCGCGAAAGTGCCCGCGACATTCACGGCGTTGCCGGCGAGAGGGCTGTTGAGCCGGCTGAGCGTGGATTCCTGCACGGAAAACGCCGCCCCTGACAGGGGGGCCGGAAGGACAAGGCTCCACAGCGTCCAACCCGCGACAAAGCCGAGGAAGAGGAAGGTGAACAGCGCGAGCGCCTTGCCGTGCTCCTTCAGCAGGACCCTTTCTTCCGCGATCTCCGTGTCCTTCTTCTCCTCGAGTTTGATGGTGGCATACATCGTCGGGACAGCGGCGAAGGTGGCGAAGAAGAGCGCGATGAGCGACGCGTATTCCCGGAACAGGAGGAGGCCGACGAGCAGCCCGAGCGAGCTGTAGAGGAAGCCGATGAAGAAGAGCTTCCACGGCGCCCTCTCGCCGCCTGCCGGAGTGAGCAGATTTTCCAGGACCATGCGTTCCCTTTTGGATACCGATATCTTAAGGTTTTCGTTTCAGAGCGCAATCAAGAGTATGCCAAAAATCGCGCCGAGGATGCCGAGGGTTTGCCTTCGGTCAAGCTTTTCCTTCAGGATCAGGACTCCGAGCAAGACACTGAGGGCGGGGCTCGCGCTCGCGATGACAGAAACAATGGAGACCGGCGCCTGTGCCATCGCAGCGCTCAACGCAAGGAAGCCGCCTCCGTCCACCAGGCCGAGGAGGATGACGAGCAGAAGGACGTGGCGTTTTAAATTCCAGACCTTCATCTTTTTCCTGATGAGCGCCGGCACGGAGAAGCACGCGGTCAGGAGCTTGATGCCGGCGACGAAGAGCAGGGGGCCGAAGATGATCGATGGCTGTTTCATCAGGAAGATGAAGACGCCCCAAATCCCCATCGCCGCTGCCGAGAAGCTGAACTCCTTGTCCATCGCCATCTTCCCCTCTTTCCTGAGCGTCAGCGCCAGGATGCTCCCCATGATGAGGGCCATCGCGAGCCATTGGAGCAGCGTTGGACTCTCCTTGTAGAAAAGCACGCCCAGGATGACTGTAATAACCGCTGATGCGTTGTTGATGGGCGAAGTGAGGGCGATGCCTTTCGCTTTTACAGAGCGATAGAGGAAGTACATGCCCAGGGCGTTGAGAGCGCCGAGCAGGAGGAGATACCAGCCGGCAAAGGAGAACACGCTTGTTATCCGCGCCTTATCGGGAATCAATGCAAGCGCGATGAGGCCTCCGAAGAGCTGCGCGTGAAAGAGCACCTTCCATTTCTCCTCCCGGTCGAGCGAGAGCTTGGTGACGAATTCGGAGACGGCCCAGACCACGGCGCAGACAAGAGCGAGCAGGATACCGGTGAGCAGAGCCATTGCCTCACCTTTTGCTCATTCCTATAAAAAGTTCCCAAAACCTTTAAATAGCCGGTTTCTTGGAATCGGGGCATGGCTCTGGAATTCCTCGAGGGCGCGCTCAAGCTCACGAACCTTGTCCTCGCGCTCGTCGCGGGATACTTGAGCGTGCGCATCTATTCGATGAGCCGCAGGAAGGATCTGTTGCCCTGGAAGATCCTTGCTGTGGCGCTGCTGTTCTTCATGGTGCAGCAGATTCTTGGAGCGCTGCGGGCGTTCGGCCTCTACACGTCGCCTTTCCTCACACACATTGTTCCAACGATCATTCTCGGGCTGCTCATCCTCGCCCTGTCCTTGCAGATCCATTATACCTTAACGAGGCGATAGCATGGCCTTCGCAGAATCCCTCGCAACAGTGGCTCCGGTGTACAACCTAGTCTTTGTCGTGGCTGTCATCGGGCTCTTCCTGAAGCTCTTCTCCCTGAAGAACAAGGGTGTGTATCTCACGCCGTGGAAATTCCTGTATGGCGCCGTCCTCATCTATGTGGTCGAGGAGCTGCTCACGGTCCTGGACAAGGCCGGCATCCTCCTGCGGCCGAGGATCCTCAACGTGTTCTTCGAGCTCGCGATCATCAGCATCTTCATCTACCTCCTCCTGCTCCAGAAGCAGTCGCTCGAACATGGAAAATAAAAAGGGGCTCTCGCCTTTGGTGGCCACGTTCATGCTAGTTGTCTTCGCGCTCATCATCGGCACGGTCGCGATGGCCTGGGGGAAGAATTACGTGCCGCCCGCAATGGAAGAGAAGCCCGCGGCGCAGATTTGTTTGAACGTCGCGCAAATCGACACGCCGCTGAAGGAATTGCAAGTGAAGCACTTGACGGGGCAGATTTCAGAGGAAGAATATTTGGAGCAGGAGAAGACAATTGTGAGTTCTTAATCTTTTAACACTTCTCAAGCAGCGAGGTCACGTTCCAGATCTGCGTCCTGATATAGGGTTGGAGATTGTTGTCCTCGCCGATCTCCTCGAGATTGTGCATGGCGCGGTTGACGCACATGGAGCGCTCTTTCTCGCCTTTCAGGGAAGAGATGATCTCCTGGAACTTGAGCTTGATGTTCTTCGGCACGGACGCGTCGCCGCAGAGCTCCTCGAGCAGATCGATCACGTCACTCATTTCCCTTGTCATGCTTCATCTCCTCGAGCACCTGCTGCCTCAATCCTTTTGCCTTGTCCTTGATGGAATCTTCCTGCCTGTCGAGGGCCTTGAGCCGGAGCTGCAAGGCGGCCTGCTTCTCCTCGATGTCCTTGAGCACAGCTTTTGGATCGGACTTCACCATGATGTTGCCGATGATACGATACGATTCCGAGGCCTTCTTCAGCTCCCCGAGCGCACTCTCGAACTCCGCGATCTGCGACTGGAACTGCTGCTTCTGCGCGAGAATGGTCTGCAGGCTCTGCTCATACAATTGCAGTTGCCTCAGCTTTTCTTCTCCCATCAGATGTGCTCCGCCTTCTCGATGATCATCAGCGCCTTCAGGACGCGGTTGAACTCGGCCTTCAGCGCGGTCGCGTCCGCCGCGGCGATGGCGAATTCGATGCTCCCCTTTGCTTTCTTAATGTTCAGCTTGGTGCGCTCCCGGTCCTCCACCTCATGCTGGAGGATGGAGAGCATCTCGTCCGGCTTGTCGGTGCGGAAAAGGAGGGTGGATTCGTACTTCATCGCGCCTTGACCTTGGTTGAGATGCTGCGCGGCTTGAAGAGCATCTTGCTGCCGCAGTAGGGGCAGCGCACCTTCTTCTTGAGGTATTCCGGCCCGACCTTCTTATTGCATTCCATGCATTTGTAGTCGGCCATCTTACCCCTCCACCTTCACTTCTGCCTTGAGTGTATAGGCGCGGCCGGTGAAGGCTGAGTCGCACTTCCTGCACTCCCAGATCCCGGCGGAGATGCGCTTCACCGCCACCTTGTTGCAGTACGGGCACTTGTGCAGCTTGCGCTGCTCGGCCTCCATCTTGCCGAAGTTCCACTTCACAGTGCGGCCGTAGCGGGCGCCGAAGCGCTTAATTGATTTGAGATTTTGCGTGTCTGCCATGTCTTCCTATGAGCTTCTTATGGATGGGGCCTTCCTCACTGCGTTCGGAATTCCCCATCTCATCCCACCTTCTTCTATCGTCGCTTCGTGCACGGTCTTGCGCTCGGATGAGATGGGGCCACCCGGACTTTCAGGCGAAGCCGTTTGAACCGGGGTCTTCTGGTCCCAAACCAGAAAGGATAAACCAAGCTACCCCATGGCCCCATCGGGAAAGGAATCGGAACCCCGGGAGCTTTATAAAGCTTACTCATTCCCAGATTTCCCCGAAGTAGAACAAAAGGATTATTAAGCTCCCATTCATAAAGAAGACCCGGGGGTAGGTGCCCCCGGGCTGTCGATACCATGCGACTGG
>JAGVXW010000070.1 GCA_018303575.1 Candidatus Woesearchaeota archaeon | reverse complement strand
TCTTTATCAGCCTGAGCCGCGGCGTCGATAGTTTGCCCGCGTTGGAGCTCCTGTTCATGGATGGCCTGCGCGTCTGCTCCATCTATTATAATCCGGATGGTGGGCGTGGAGCCATCTTCATTCCTCTGCTCATAGGAGTCCGTGCTCTCATCCCAGATGAAATGCTGTGTTTCCCCGCCTGAATTCTGGATGTTGAGCAGCGTCTTCCCGGAAACCTCGCCGAAGCTGTAGCTGTCTGCTGACATGAGCGGGCCCGACGTGGGCGCAAGGAAGGCGGTATCGTAAGAGTAAGACGCCCTTGGTCTCAGGAAATCCGAGCGGGCCTGGAGATAATCCTGAGTTTCCGTCTGCGTTAGCTGCCGAACTCCGCCGGAAGGCAGATAGATGCCGGCAGCAGTTGTTTCAACGGTGTTGCCATCCTGTTGAGTTGTTTCGGCCGGAACAAACACATTGCCGTCGCTCGTGAAAAAGAATCTCTCTCCGGCCCCATTCTTGTACGTATGGCCGTCGGCATTTGTTCTCTCAAGATGGTTGTCGGAAAGAAGCTTTGCTGTTCGGGGGTCGCTTCCTGCAAGCCTGTCCACTTCAGAATACGACAGCACGCGGATTCCAGACCCAATGGCCGCCTTCGGATCCGTCACCGGCTCTCTCAGATTCTGCGCAATTTCCCGCGTCATCGCGTCGATCGCGCCCGCCTCGGTGAAGTCGCCGAGCTCAAGCCGCTTCTTCACGTCCTCGAAGCCGAGCTCCCCGCAGTTCGGGTCGCTGAAGGACTCGTCAAGCCAGTGCTTCGCCGCCATCACCGCCTGGATGCGGCCGGGAATCTGCGTCGCATGGTAGACGATGCGGACGCAAGACGCGGAAATGTCAAGCGACGTGCCAACTAGAGCGTCAGAGACAATCTTCGCCAGATAGCTTGACACCATGCGGATGACGACGCTGAGCACGGCCTTTATCGCTCCGCCTTCCCAGTACATGCACGTGGCTTCATCGAGCTGGCGCTCGCAAGCCTCTATGCTTTCACCTGACTTGCAGGCCTGCTCGACGCAGCACTGGTTCACCTGATAAATGGTTTTGAGCTTTCTCAAATTGAACAGCACGGCGACCGGACACATGCATCCCACAGCAGTGTAGATGCTGTCGAAGGCGTCCACTTCCACGCCGAACGCGCTTGTGGCCACATTTGAGCCCGCGAAGCCGCACAGATCGCCTTGCGGCGCGTCTTTGCTGCAGCAGGCGCAGCTCGCGAGAGCGTTGACGGTCGTGAGCACCCCGCCCGCGTTCTTTATTGCCGACCACGCTTTCCAGGCGGCTTCGAAGCCTTCACACGGCCCGAGCAGGCCGATGACGCTCCAGCAGCATTCCGAATGGCCCCAAATCAGGCTGAGGGCGTCGAGGACAGTGTCAATCGTGTTCACCAGCGCGCTGACAGTAAACAAGAGCGCTGACGCGGCCTCGAGCGCCTTCACGGCGCCGGAATCCATGAAGTCGATGAAGCCCTGGCCTGCCGTGGATTTCTCCTCGCACTGCTTGCCCAGATCGTTCTTCTGAGGCGCCGCTGAGGCAGAGGATGATGACAATGAGATGGTAAAAGGAAGCGTCACTATAAGAAGAATCATCATCCATGCCTGGGTTTTTTTCATATGAGTCTGGGCCTCAACAGCGCTTGCAGATCCTCTTTTTTGATGCGGCCGTCCACCTTCTCTCCTCCTGTCGCCGAATTGCAGTCATGGTCGAAATACTGCTGCTTGAAGACAGCATCGCCGGACTGCCTGAGCGCGGGCTGCCGGTAGAAGATATCGATGGAGTCTGTGTTCGCCTCGATCGGCACATAAAAGACGATTCCCCGCGCGTCTTTCAATTGATCATAGGTGAACGAGGCCTGGAAATCCGAATAGCTGCCATACATCCACGTGCCCTCATAAGGCCCGGTCTTCGTCGGGCTCACCTTCTCGCCCTCGACTTCCGAATCCACCAAGGTCGCCTTGCCCTGCACCATGGAGGAAAAGAAATAATCGCCGGAGACGAGCTGGACTTCCTTTGTCTCAGGATAGCCAAGCATGAACTGCGCCGGCCCCTGCTTGGAGGAGATGATGACATCAAATCTTCCTTCGGCGTCAATCGCGACCTGCTCCGGATCCGTGACCGGAGAGCCGCAGAGCCGGCTCTGGAACAATTCGCGGACGCTGACCGCCTTCACCTGCACATTGAGCGCCTTATACGGCTCCAGCTCGAGTGGGAGGGCCCCTTCCGGAGTGTCCACGAGGAGCGTCTGCACTTTCTTCGCGGGCGCATATCCTGGCGCCACGGCGGAAAGCTCGCCGTTCATGCAGGGCGGGAAAGCGGCCTCAAGCGCGCCTCCTGTTGTTGTTCCCAGGAGGCACTGGCCTGTGACGCACGAATAGAAGACCGTGCCGTCCACAGGAGCGCCGGTGTCGCGACCGGTGAGTGTGATTGTTTGCGGCTGGACGACGCGCTTATCCTCATCGCAATAGGAGGCTCCGATGCCTGTGTCGCCGAACTGCTCCAAGGTTTGCGCGACATCAGCTAGATACGCCGGGGCGCCGGTGCACTTCCTCGCCTGGTTGCCGCACACGAAGACGCCGAGCGCCAAGGGCATCACAAATCTCTTCCTGGAATCAATCGTCTTGCCTTCGAGGTTCAGGCCGGGATTGGGAGCGTAAACGATGTCCGCCACGACGGGGAATTTCAGCGTGTACTTGAACTGGTAGCGGACATTGCAGAACATCGGAAGGAAGGGGAGGCCGGTGCCGGTGTGCACATCTGGCTCGATCTGGATTCCCGATTTCGGGGAGATGTCGAAATTGAAATAGTCTTGCTCCATCCTGAAGCGCACCTCTCCCGGCTGGTGGCTTCCAAGCAACGTGTGGATGAAGCTCTTGTACACCCCGGCTTCGAGCTCTGTCACCCCATCAGGGAGCGCGTCGCCATAGCCAGCCACCTGGATGTACGGGATGTTTTCCTCGAATTTCTGCTGCAGCACCTGCTTCACTTGAGGAACGGTCCAGGTTACGGTGTCGCATTCTTCTCCGGCGCTCGTGTGCGTGATGGGCGGAAGACTCTTCGTGCTTTCCCTCCCGTCATAAGCATAGAGCATGAGGATGTTCTTGGCGTCGGCCTCCAGATAGGTATGATAATACTCCTGCAGGGTGAGCCCCATGGCCATGAGCAAGACTTCCTTTAAATTAATAGGCAGGCGGTAGATGAACTCCTTCTCCTCAAATTGCACGTCTTGACGCTGCAGCTTCATGGGATAGTCGATCCTGACCGTGATCTCGTCTGTGAATTCCGTCGCCGCTGAAGGAGGGCCCAGTTCAACCGAATAGCCCTGAGATTCAAAGGAGGAGAGGCCGTCGGCGCAGCGCTCCACGCTCTTTTCCACGTAATTTGAGAGCGACTCTTCTATATAGAGAGGCGGCGGGATGATGAGCCGGTTGTCGCTGTCGAGCCAGAGCGCGAGATCGTTGCCGGGGCCGTTGGGATCGATGGTGACGCGCTTCATCCCGTTCTGCTCGACGATCTGATGGCTGTCAGGATCCTTGAGGCGGATGGTCGTGACTCCCGCTGGAATGGTGATATAGCCGCCCTGGAGGCGGATCATCTCCACCCCATTGATGACCGCGTCCCGGATGCATGAGTCCATGAACTGCCGCACTTCCTGCTGGCCCTGCGACTGTACTTCGCCCGGGACCTCGATCTCGATGCGTTCGCCCTGCTGCCTGACAAAAACAAAGACCCCGACGGCGAGCACGAGCGCTATCCCAAGAACGACGAACAATGTAACCTGCCCCCTCTGCATACGGCTTCTTTGAGCGGCGGCCTATTTAAAGGTTTCTTCGTGGCCGCTCGGCCAGCGCGCAAATAGGGGCATAAAGCCCCTTGCCGGGACCCGGAGAATCTTGGAACGTCCCGGATCCAACGTAATCCACTAGCGCAACACCATTTCCTGCGTAAGATGACTTCGGGGCAGGGCGCGATTTTCATGCGGCCATTGAGTTTTTTGGATCCCTGGCTCAAAGCGAAATATTTATATATAAGTTGTATGTTACTAACATACATATGTATGCTGAAAAGATACAATTCACGAAGACGGAAATCCAGCTAGTCAAATTCATCTTCAAGCACTTCAAGGACAGGCATAACGCGCGGCAACTCGCACGCATGCTTTCCTTGAACCATGCCCATGTCAACAAGCTCTGCGATGGACTGGTTCGCAAGGGCCTGTTTGTGAACGAACGGATCGGCAATGCAATCTACTACGCTTTCAACCATACCCATAAAAGCGCCTTGCATTTCATGGCGTATCTGCTCAGTCTGGAGATACGGGAATTCCCGCCGTGGCTAGCCGTGCTTTTGCACCATCTCAAGAAGTTTGGCACGTGTATCGATCTTGGATGCGTCTTTGGCTCGTCCATCAGGAAAAGGGACTTTCAGGACATTGACATCCTCCTCATCTACGCAAAGGCAAGGCAGAGGGAGGTCTCGAAGATCAAGGGCAGCATCAGAAGAGCGGGCCTCCTTGACAAGCCAATACGCTATGTAGAAATGACTGAAGAGGACGCCCTGAAAAATAAGGAAAACAGAATATTCTACAGCATGTTCTCTGAATGCCTTATTTTCCACAATGCTGAAAAATATGTGGAGGTTATCCAATGCCTCAGATAGGAAACCACCTGAAATGGTGCCTGAAAGACCCAAGAAGGCTGAAGAAAGTTCTCCCCGACCTGGAGCTTGCGCAGAGCCACCTGAAAAAGTCTGAGCATAACCGCGAAGTCATGCAGGACTTGGAAAAACTGAAACATTACGATTGGGCGCTGAATGCCGGCTACTATGCCATTTATCATTGCTTTCTGGCAATCCTCGCGAAATTCGGGTATGAGACACGCAATCAAAGCTGTTCCCTGACCGCATTGCTTTCCCTCATTGAGGAAGGCAAGCTTTCACTAGACAGGGATCTCGTCTTGCAATTTGACACCTTAGAAGTGGACCCGCAAGCAACTGATGCCACCGCAAGGGAGAAGAGAGAGGTCGCAACGTATGGCGTAGGAACATCCATCGACACGAGAGCGCTCGACAGGGTGAGGGAGCTCATGAAGGACGTGCAGAGGGCGACGATTGGAATATTGGCAGAGCGTTCCTAAAACATGACACCATCAAAGAATTTCAGCGTGAAAGAGGAGGACGCGAGGGAGATCGAAAAGCTCATCCGCGGCCATCGGAAGTTTCTTGAGTCCATTGGAAACCTTTAAATAGAATCCTCCTGAAAATTGTGGAGAGGGGCCATGGACATCCGCAGCTACATCCGCCAGCTTCTTGAGCAAGGCTATCAACCTAGCGCGATCAGGGAGACGCTTCTTAAATACGGCTATCCTGAACAGGAAGTGGATAGGGCACTCTATACCGTCGAGGTAAAACATACGCATCATCTCGCGCCGGTAACGATCGGCGTGCTCGTGCTGCTGATTGCGGGCATCGGAGTTGCGAGCTATGTTCTTTGGAGCCAGGGGAACGTGCGGCCGGGACAGCTTTTAGATGTTTCCGCGTCCGCGCCCTCGCAAGCGGCTCCTGGAGCGGACTTGCCTGTGACGATTGTGCTCTCAAACATGGGAAGCAAAGGAAGATATGATGTGCTGGTGCGCACGGAGCTCATCGGAAACTCGGGCCGGCTCGCGGTGAAGTCAGAGACTGTCGCGCTCGAGACGAGCAAGAGCCACAGCATGAACCTTTTGATTCCTTCTGACGCCTCAGGAAAGGCGACGCTCCGCGTCACTGCGTCCTACAACGGGAAGACCGCTGAGGCGGAGCAGCAAGTAGCGATTGTCTCAAGAAATCAACAAACGGCAAGCTGCTATGATGGGGCTGCGAATCAAGGTGAAGAGGACGTCGATTGCGGCGGGCCGTGCAAACCATGTAAGGAATGCCCCCTAAATTGCGAAGACAACAACCCGTCGACCATCGATTATTGCAGCGCCACGACGGATTATGTGTGCCAGCATGACCAGCAGGCGGTTTGTGGAGATAGCGCCTGCCAGCCGGGAGAAAGCACGGAAACCTGCCCCGGAGACTGCCCGCCGCAGAGCACTCCCTGGGAGGAGATGGAGCGCATCAAGCGGCTTCTGGACGTGAATGAAGCGCGGCAGCAGTGCCAACAGCTCGGCATCTACAAGGACAAGTGCCTCCAGAATGTCGGGCAGATCCACGCGGACGCGCAGACGTGCGGGCTCATCTCGGACGAGTTCGCCCGCGACAAATGCTTCAAGGACGTCGCCCGCACGACGAAGGACAAGGTGCTCTGCGAGCAGATCTCAAAGGCAAACCGGAGAGATGACTGCTACATCAATTTCGCGTTAGATGGAGATTATACGGTGTGCGAATTGCTTTCTGACAAATACTTTAAGAATAGCTGTGAATCGCTGAAGATGTCGAGTGAGACGCAGGCGAACCTGGCGGCGCAATAATTAGGATTAGTAACCACTTATTAGGGGTTACAGATAGAAAGATTTAAATACTCTGAAGCAGTACAATTTTCTATGGGATTGACCAGAACAGAAGAGATGCTGAATCGTGTGGGAATGCAAACCCTTTCTCGCCTCACCTACCTGGATATCCAACAGGGCGCAAGCATAGATGATGTTATTAACCCCATCGATATCGGCAAGGAAGCGGACCGCCTGAGATTTGAAGAGAGCATGGGCCAAACAACGAATGGACGCGATCAATTGCTTGGAGCCTTGTCAAGACTAACTCCGGTTCAAGGCACAGCACTGGAACCCTACGCGCTGCAAGTAAGAGGCCAGCTCGGGGATACCCGCTTAAGGTATGATGTTCTCGCCAACAACCGTGAATTGGCGCCAAATCTTGAGGAATTAATTGAGTCTGGCAGATTTGTCAGTTATATCACGTTCGAGTTCCCTGGAGAAAAGGATATAACTATCTCAATTCAGGAAACAAGAAATCCGCATTTGGAAGTGGAGGATGCCGAATACGGAGACGGTACGCTTCCAGATCCGTATTTT
>JAGVXW010000038.1 GCA_018303575.1 Candidatus Woesearchaeota archaeon | reverse complement strand
ACTTGACCGCTACTTCAGCAACCAATCAGACGTTGAAAAACTTGTTGCGGATTTTGGCAAGATTGACTTATTCTTGATACCAAAATCCAACGCTACAGTTGACGGTCCATGGGCATGGAAACGCATGCTCTTTCGATTCATCAGCAACGTAAAACTGTATCTCGAAGACTACTTTCGGCGAAACCAGTCCGAAAGCAGTTTCGCCGAAGACAAACGGCGAACCGGATGGAAACTGGGACAGAAAAGACCCGACCGAGTTGACACAGCCAACTTCCTCACCACGATTTGGCACAACCTCTCCTGGCTAGGCTAACTTAATTCTGTCCCACACCCTCGTTCTCCGATGGTTTTTTAAGGTAGAAGGCTCACGCTACTTTTGCCTTGATTCTAGGGCGCGACCATCACGCGCCCGCTTTAATTTTTTGGGGACGACTTTAAGAATTCTTCCCGATTCCAGCTCGCTTTTCATCAGCGGGCTCAAAGCCCGCCGGGTTCAAGCGAGGGAATCGGGCCTAAACAGAAAACCGGCTGCCGAATTTCTTGCGGTTGTACGCTTCGACTTTGTCCCGGATGGTAAAAAGCAGATAGAAGTACAAAAAGACGTTGATAACGGGGATGAAGAGGATGGGCCAGAGGAGCAAGGCCTTGACCCATTTTCCAAGGTAGAAATAGGCAAGAGGGCCAAGGAAGGCGGCAAGGAAGGCGGCAAGGAAGAGTGCAGTTGACTTCTGTTTGGGTGTGGGTGCCATGAGTGTGCTAAGCTGGGTATTGGTGCGAGCTGTAAACGCCTAACTGGGTAAGATGATTATATCTACTTCCCGAATCTGGATTAGGCTTTAAACTCCCGTAAATGGAAAATAAAGGCGGAATCAGCCTCCAACCCTGAAGATTAGGCTTAAATGGCCTCCGATTTGTCGGCGCGCTCATCCCTTCTTCATCCTCGCCGCCGTGCCCGCCAGCAGGTGTATCAGAGTGGGGTCTTCTTTTGCCACCTGATTCATAAATGTGTTAATCTGCTCGAACTGGTTCGCCATCTGTCCCATCTGCTTTTTCAGGGTTTCAAGCTCGTTATCTTTCTCGCTTTTCAGTTCGAGAGCCTTCTTGAGGTTTAGAGGGTTACCGCACTTCTCGCACATCGCGGCTTCCGGCACGTTAATAGTGTCGCAGAACTGACAGAGTCCGGGCAAAGCGGGCTTCTCTTCTTCCTTGACTTCGCCAAAGTGTTTGCGGTATCTCTCCACTTTGTCCTTGGTTGTGAGCCTGCCGTAGGTTGTAACATAATACTCAACCGAATGCCCGAATTTCTCGGCTGCCAAATCTGGAGACACGTTCTCCATCTTTGAGAGCGTGCAGGCAGAATGCCGCAGATTGTACATGTCAACGGGTTTTGACACACCTGCCCTCGACGCCATATGCAGAAGATTCTTTGCGATGATGCGATACTGATACCTGGGAAACTTCTCTAAGTTCGCACGGCTGCTTTTCGCGGGGTTCTCCATCACCCAAAGCGGAGCATCTTTCTTCTTCGAGGGGTGCATTTGTAGCCATCTTCCAAGGAACGGAGCGCAGTTGTAGAGAATGACGTTTCTTGAACCGGTCTTGCCCTTGTGAATGCGCGCAATGAAGAATTTGCCTTCCCGTGAAATATCTCCGTAATCGAGGTCAATGAATTCAGAAGGCCGAAAGCCGCCATCGAGCTGGGTCATGATAATGGCTTTGAATTGCACGCTATTGGTGGCTTCTGCCATCTTTAAGCCGTCCTGCCAACCCACCATATCCTCAGGACTCAAATCCCTGCGCTGAGACAAACGTGACTTGTTCTTGATGTCTTTCAAGCCCGCTGGCTTTTCGCCATCATTAAGCCATCGCATAAGCGTTAACGACACGTTAATCACGGTCGCATAATACGCGCCCCCGAGTTTTTCGCGCAAGTCTTTGAAAATCGCGTTCATCTTTTCGCGGTCTTGCATCTCTTTTACGACATCAGGAGTGCGCTCAAGGAGCAATCTAATCTGCTGGCAGAAGATATTCAAACGAGCAGCAGAAACGTCATACGCTTGCAGGAATCGGCGCAGATGCGCCTTATTCGCGTCCGAGATTTGAGGGTTTTCTAAGAGCCTTGCCTGTGACTGCTTAGCCATTTCTGGATAGTTTATCACGCCCATAATCCCCGCTGCCGGATTTGAACCAGCAACCTTTCGGTTTCAGCTGACTGCATCTCATCCAATCCGTTGGGGACCGTCTTGCAGTTTCTACAGCCGAACGCTCTACGGTTGAGCTAAGCGGGGAGGAGAAAAAGAAAGCGAAGATGCTTTATAAAGATACCGAGCGTTAATCGCCCATCCAAATGCCCTGAGGAACAAGCTTTGGCGCATCAGGAGGCTCGCATCGATGGATTTCCTCGGATCCGATGAGCGCCTCAATCATCCGTCTTTCTTGGAGGCACGAGAGCCTGCCCTTGAAAGCCCTTTCCAGCGCCGCTTTCTGGAGTTCCCAGAGATTTTGGCGCTCCTCGATGTCATCGCCTCTTCGGTAAGCGACATGGGCCAAATTGATGAGGAAAGGATAGGGCTTCCCGGCCTGTATGGGCATGACGATATCCTTTGGCCCCAAATCAAGAGGATATCTCCCTAGGTTACGGAGCTTTGCGAGATGGCTGCCCAGCACGAGAAGCGCATATTCCACGCTTGGAGGGAGTTCTTCCCGTTCATGGATGGGTTTCGTTGTTTTTTGCTCCGCCTCGATAAAGGCGCCTAACGTCTTTCCCCCGGCGGCCGAAGAAAGGATATAGGCCGGAGCTGCGCGAGTATCCCCAGAAACCGCGTCGTTCCAGCTTCCGGTATAGACAACTCCCAAAGGAACCTCAACGACGTGCCTCTCGCCAGGCGTTATCGTGCAACCATGGAGATCCAGGGCATTCCAGAATCGAGATAACGGAAAAGTTTCAAGCTCTTCGGGCACCGCGCGATACACACGAATCCTCGATTTCTTGTCCATTCCCAACTCAGAAGAATCAGCCTTTTTTGATTTCCCCTCTGGAATCCCATCTCCGACCTTCAAGAGTACATCAATGGAGAGCGGCAGGCTCTTATGGGCCCATCCTGCCCTCCCCTCAAGAGGAACGAAGACATTGCGAAAATAGTGTTGGGTATTGGAATCCATCCGCGTCCTCAAGACAGGTTCGTATGCCACGCCTGAAGAGAATACACCGACCTATTTACAGATTTAGTGACCTATGTCAATGTTTGGAGAAACGCTTAAATGCCGGAAAAGAACTCCAGGGCGCATGGCGAAGAGAGTCCTGCTCACCGGCTTCGGAGATTTCAACGACCAGGTGAATCATACGCCCAGGATAGCGGAAGCTGTCGCTACCGCGGGCGTGGAGGGAGCGGAAATCCGCACTTCGACGTTCCCTGTCGTGTGGGATGCGGTGCCTGCCCAGCTGGAAGATCTTGTGCGCTCCTTCTCGCCCGACATCATCCTCAATCTCGGCCTCGCAAAGCCGTTTCAGGAGATCCATGCCGAGCGCTTCGCGATCAACTGGGCGGCCGGCGTTGACATCTCGCAAAGGACTCCTGCTGCGCCGGTGCTCCCGGGCATCGCCGACAGGGCCTGCCTGGATCTGAGCTATGATGCTGGACGCGTCGCAAGGGAGATCTCAGACGCGAGAATTCCTGCCGAGGCTTCAGGCAGCATCGGCGCCTACCTGTGCAACTATCTCGCGCTCCATGCACGCTTGCTTGTGGACAAGGGCTACGCGGAACAATCGGGGTTTGTCCATCTGCCAGCCCCTGAAACCCTTGATTCCGCAAGGCAGGTGGAGGCCATACGCATCGCGGTGCGCTCCTGTCTCGAAGGGCGGGGCGCTGGCAAGCAGGAGCCCTACCTCCTCCTCCGCTACTGCCCCCTGCAGAAGCAGGCTGTGGCCCTCTCTTACACGCGCTTCGACGGAACACGCGAGAATGTTGGCATCGCGGCCTTTGTCCCTCAGGGAGACTCGCTGGAACGCATCGCGTCCGGCCCCGACGGCGAGGCCATCGAGGCGCTGCGTGCCCGCGGCCCGACATTTGCCTACAGCGTCCTGCCTTCGCAAGGCTTCTTTGACCTGTCCTTCTCCCGAAAGAGGATGTCAGACGGATGGGAGCAGTATGGCCCGCTCACCCTGCGCCAGCAGCAGCTCGTGAGGGAAGCCGGGCTCACCCTTGTCTGGTTTGACGCCGAGATCAACCGCGCCCTGCCGCGTGCCGAGGACTATGCGCCCAGGATCGCGCTCGGCGGCTGAACGGATATTTTTATAAAGAGGAGGTCCGGAAGGGAGGGTATGAAACGTTTCCTCCTGTTAAGTCTTGTAGTACTTGCCGCATGCGCGCCCGCGGCGCCAAAAGTGGACTACGACTGCAAGGCGCATTATGAGGATTTCTCCACCTATTTCGAGGAGAAGGAGTTCCTCGACTGGTGCAAAGAGTGCGTCAGAACAGGAGTGCCGTCGGACAGCTATGACGCCGGGCCGTTCTGCAACACGGTGACTGGGGATGGCGGAAAGGCCTGCTCCGATCGCGCGGAATGCGAGGGCTATTGCGTCACAACCGGGATTTACGCGACCTCAGGGGAATGCAGCGCGACGATGCAGCTTGAAGATGGCTGCCACTGGATTTTGACGGAAGGAACAGCGACGGAATTGTGCGTGAGTTAGATCCTTTCTTTGTTATGGACCCGTTGGAATTTTTAAAACGAGAATTCAGATGGCCACTTCAGAGTCGGATGCGCTTACGCTTGAGCTCGGACGTTTACCGCCGGCGCCTGGGACAAAGCTTTGATCTCTTTTCCATCCGATTTCGCGGTCACAACCGCTGGAGTGAGCTTCAGTCCGCCGAGGATCTCGAAGCTGCTCCTCAGCGAATAGTTGACGACGCGCTCCTCGTCCGGGCCGAGAGCAGCGAGCTCCCACTTGACAAAGGTTTCCTGGCGCTCGTTCTTAAAGATCTTTGTGGGTGGGAGAGAGCCAATCGTTGCGCCGCGCTCCAGCTCCAAAAGCTTGGGGAGCTTCTCAAGCACCACCACCTCCTCGAGCTTCTCCTGCGAGCGGTTTCTAACAGTAACGAGCACCTTCATGCCGACGAGACTGCCCTCCTTCGACTCCACCTGCATCACTTTCTTGGTGATGGCGATGGGAAGGCGCTTGATATGGATGAGCGCCCAGGCCAGGCCGACCACGATGATAAGCACGAGCAGCCAGAGATAGTTCTCCACAACCGTCACGGTGACGCTTTCCCCGGCCGGGATGGTTGCGTCCCACGTGAAGGCGCCGCGCCTGTAATTGGCTTCCGGCTTGGTGTAGAGGAACGGCCTTTTCCAGCCGTTGACCGCGACCGTGAGCTCGCCGGTGTGGGGGACATTGCCATTGTTTCGGAACGTAACCTCGATGCCGGTGCGGAGGAAGCTTTTTTTCACGGCCTCAGACTGCGAAAGGACAGCGGCCGGGGCCACGCGGTAGGTTTTCTGGAAAGGGGTGGGCAGGACGCTGTCGCCCCGCCACGTGAGCGTCATGTACGCCGTGTCGGCCAGGGGCGGGGTCTGCGGATTCAGGGGCACGCGGACATCGACCATCGTCTCTTGCTCGGCAGCCAAATCGATGACCAGCTCCGAGTCCATGAGCTTGGATGAGATCCTGAGCACGACATCAGTAAGATTCAGCTTGTTTTGGTTGGATAGAGTGACCGTGAAGCGCAGGTCCTGGGAAGGCTGCACTTCATCCGGGAAATCCGTCGTCAAGATGACGGTGGGTGTGTATGCCGGCTTTGTGTCATCGGTGATGCCGACGTTCGCGCGCACCATCACGGTTTCGCCCGAAGCGAGATTCTGCACCCCGATGTTGACGCTGTGGCTGCCGCGGCCGCCGATGTAATTCTGGTTGGGGTCGAGATAGAGCGTGAGCGTGCCGGAGCCGCCTGCCGGGATATCAATCGTGATCGGGTTGATGTTGTCGGGAGTGCGGATGTCCCAGCGCGGATAATCAACCTTGTCTATGACATATTTTGCAGTGACCGGACCGAGGTTATGGATGGTGAGCTTGAACTCGGCGATGCCGTCGATGAGAATCCTGTCCTTGACCGGGGCGACTTCGACTGTGAATGATGCCGCGGCCACCAGTGTTGACGCAAGCAGAAGCGCGAAGAATGCGATTCCCAGCTGTTTCATATCCTCACCACAAACAGTATCCCTTTCACGATACTGGTATATAAATGTTTTGAATTCAAAAAAGCAAGCCTTATATAGAAGTAGTGTGTATTAGTGTGTATGAATGTGTATAATTTGAAGGACGTGATCCGGCTGAACCGGGAGGTCGGAGAAAGCGGCCAGCTGGGCAACGCATCGAGCCTGACTTTTGCCCTCTCTGTTTCGAAAGGGAAGAAGAGCTGGCTCTACGAGCTGGCTTATCTTGTGCGGAGCCTCGTCGTCGACCATGCGTTCGTGGACGGAAACAAGCGGACTGCCTATTTGTTCTGCACGCTCATGTTCCAGGACGCCGAGAAAAAGTATGACGACCGGCGGCTTATAGAAATGCTCCATAAAATAGCAAGAAAATCGACAAAAGACATCAACCAGATTGCGAGGTGGCTCAGAGCATGCTAAGCGAAAAAAGGATCAAGGATTTGGTGAAGGAGAAAGAGGATTATCTCAACGCTCTCGAGGAGTTCGACCGCACTGGCGTACTCAAGAAGGTCGCGCCCAAAGTGAGATTCAACTTCACGCTGGATGAGATGCTGATGGCGGATTTCAGGAAAGTTTGCGAGGCGGAGCGCATCCCCATGAGCAGGCAAGTCGAAGACCTTATTAGAAAATTCCTGAAAGAGAAGGGGGTGGTGAAGTAGGCCACGAAATCTTTATATCTGTTCCCATGCTGGGCTTCCCTATGGCCTGGGTCCTCGTGACGTCGCGGCAGTATCCGATCTTCTCGAGGGCGTGGGTCAACCAAGCGTTCCACGAAGACCAGAAGAGGAGCCTCGGCATGGGGTTTGATTCCTATAAATCCCTGTATAACGGGATTTACGCGGACGGGAAGGAGCTGGCGAAGCTCTCGCGGCTCCTCGTGAAGAAGGCGGAGCGCGATCCCCGGGCGGTGTGGAGGATGTGCGGAGCGTGGGAGAAGAGCTGCAAGGAGGCGGTGGCTGCTGCTGCGGCACTTGAAAAGAAGAGCTTCTCAGAATCTCCTGACGAGAGGCTTATCGAGGAACTGGAAAGGGTGGTGCGCGTGCTGAGGAAAGGAGCGTCCTACATCTTCCTGCACCATGCCCTGGATCCGTATTTTGAATCCTGGCTGAAAGGGCTCTTGGAGAGAAAAGGGAAGGCTGACCAGCTCTCCTCACTGATCGCTCCGAGAAGGCGGACAGGGCTTTCCGAGGCGCACACAGAGCTGAAGCGCATTACCGCGGCTGTCAGGAAAGGGGGATACTCCGCAGCCAAAAAAAAGATTGCACGCTACACCCGGAAATACCGGTGGCTGGGCTATGACACCGCTCTTGGGAACGATCTGACAAGAGAGGAAACGAAAAGCAAGATTGAGGACGTGCTGTTGTCGGGAAAGAGCCCTTCTCCCCGGCGCAAAAGGCTGCAGCTCTCCGCGAGGGAAAACGATCGTCTCTCGCTCATGCAGGAAATCGCGTATCTGACCAGCCTGCGATCTGAGAGCCACATGAAAGCCGGGCCTTTTCTCCGGCCGCTTCTGGAGGAAATCGCTCGACGCCTTTCCGTTTCGTACGATGTTCTCGTGCGGTTCACGCCCGATGAAATCAAGGAAGGCCTGAGGAAGGGGAAGATTGACGAGAGAGAAGCTGAGAAGAGGAAGGAAAGATTCGGCTATGTGATGCTCGGGGGGAGATGCAGGGTTATCAGCGGAAGCGGCGTGAGCAGATACGAGGAGAAGAAAGAAAAGAGGACGCACGAAAATCTTAAAGGCCTTCCGGCCTACCCCGGCCTCGCGCGCGGCCCTGTGAGAATCGTCTTGGGGAGGGCGGATTTCTGGAAGGTCAGGCCGGGCGACATCCTCGTCTCGAAAACGACGAAAGAGGACTTTGTCCTCGTGCTGCACCGATGCGCCGGCATCATCACCGACATCGGGGGAGTGACTTCCCATGCCGCGGTGATCGCCCGGGAGCTGAGGAAGCCCTGCATCACCGCGACACAGCATGCGACCCATGCGCTGAAGGACGGCGATCTCGTGGAGATGGATGCGGCGAGGGGCGTGGTGAGAATAAAAAACGTGGGGCTACCGTGATTTGAACACGGGTTATATGCTGTCCATGTCACAGGCAGGAGCTATGTGGCAGCTCCCTCTCCATGAACCCCGAGCATATGTGATAGCCAGGCTACACTATAGCCCCATCTTTTCGCCGAAACGAGAAGGAGTTTAAAAAAGGTGCGGAAAAAAGATTCAGTCCCGCAGGGGAAATTTTAGTAAGGGGCGCCTCGCTTGCTGAATAGGCGGAAGGCAACAAGGCTCCATTTGACTCATCTTCTCGTACAGGGGTTGCGCTAGATATGATGCATGTTACCAGCTTTGGCTATTTACCCGCTACAAACCCTTTTTTGAAGTCGTAAGAAAGCATGTTCTCGGCGAGAATCGCCGAATTGAAGCACACAATCCGTGCTAGAATCTCATTCTCCTGCGTCTCTAGTTTCTTGCATCTGCAAAAGTCGCCAAATTTCCTTTTTAAAGCAGAAAATGTCGATTCCACGTTTGAGCGTCTGTGATAGTGCGAGGCGAAGAGCGGTTGATATTTCTTCCAGAGCGTGAGCATCGCCATCCAAGGCGTATCCCGCCCTTTTGACGGAACAAAGGTATTCTTCTTGCCCGGAATGAAGGGTATAGCGCCCATGTTCGCAATCGCCTTCACGTTCTCTTTGGAGAGATATCCAGCGTCTGCGCTTACCTCCCTGAGATTGAATCGTTTGGAAGTATCAGCAAGAAGTTCCTTGAAAAACGGCGATTCGTGCGCCGTTCCAATAGTAATCTTGGCTGAGACAATGGCGTTGGTCTTTACGCCGGAAATTACGTTCAGCTTGACATACTCCCGGCGCTTCTTCGCTTCTTCCTTTGTGTGCCTTACGGTCTGCCAGCGCACGTTTCCATACTTCTGCGAGATTCCGGTGGCATCTGCGGCGAAGTACATTTCAATCTCACTTAAAGGCTCGGCAATGACCTTGTAGAGTTCGTGCAGATACTTCGCCACCAATGGGCTTTGAAGGTATTTCAGAATCGTGCTTCGCTTCGGAACCTTATCTAAA
>JAGVXW010000037.1 GCA_018303575.1 Candidatus Woesearchaeota archaeon | reverse complement strand
TCTATCTCGGGACTGCGATTACGGGGAGGCCGCATGTCGCGTATTTCCTCTGGGTGCTGAAGCTGGCGGACTTTTTGAAGGCGGGGTTCAAGGTGAAAGTGCTGCTGGCGGATTTGCATGGAGCGCTGGACAACACGCCCTGGGATGTTCTTGAGAAGAGATATCGCTATTATGAGAAGCTCATCCCGGCCTTATTTCAGGCGGTGGGAGCGGACGTGAAGAACATCGAGATGGTGAAGGGAAGCTCCTACCAGAAGAGCGAAGCGTACTTCTTTGACTTATTGAAGCTCGCGACGCTCTCCTCTGTGCATGACGCGAAAAAAGCGGGGAGCGAAGTGGTGAAGCAGTCTGAGAATCCACGGCTTTCCGGGCTGCTCTATCCCCTGATGCAGGCTTTAGATGAGGAGCATTTACAGGTGGACGTCCAATATGGGGGCGCTGATCAAAGGAAAATCCTGATGTTTGCCCGCGAGCATCTGCCGAAGCTCGGCTACAAGGCGCGGGTGGAGTTCATGACCCCTATTGTGCCTGGCCTCATCGGGGAGAAGATGAGTTCCTCGCATGAAGAGAGCAAGATCGACTGCCTGGATGCGCCTGATGTTGTAAAGAAAAAGCTCTCCAAAGCGTTCTGCCCCGAGGGAAGCGTGGAAGGGAACGGAGTGATGAGCTTCCTGAAGCATGTTGTCTTTGTCATGAAAGAAGACAAGAAAGAAAGCTTTGTCATCGAGCGGCCGGAGAAATACGGCGGAACGGTGAGGTACAAAGCGTATGCGGATCTGGAAAAAGACTTTATCGCGAAGAACGTGCATCCGATGGACGTGAAGAACGCCCTGGCGAACGAAATCAACACGCTCCTTGAGCCGGTGAGAAAAGCGATGCCGGAGAAGCTGGTGAGGGGGGCGTATCCGTGAGCCTCGAGCCTCTTGTCCAAAACGACTTTCCTGGGTGGTCGGTGGGACGACGCCGAAGCATGGGAAGAGAAGTAAAGCGCCTTGAGACGCGGCTGAAACTCTATGAGCCGCCTGCGCAATTCGACGTGAGCGCTGAAAATGTTCCCCGCGAGTTTCATAATATCAGAGGCGCTATCCTGCGGCTTGTGACAGAAGTCAACACGTACGAAAATGGGAGAGCCGGCCTGTCTCATGAGGATGCGCGCCGTTTGGATGAAATGGCGACGATGGTAGTTGCGCTCGGGACCCGCATGGAGCCTTTAAGCGACCGGTATGCTGAAACCCATCAGCGGTCCAGAGTCTATGGCACGAGATCTTGATGTTCATTTTGACAAGGTTTTTAAAGCAAATTTCCGCCCGTAATGACATGAAAGTTCCCGAGCTGCAAGCGGTTCTGAGAAGGAAAAAGCTGTCCGCGGCAGTCTTCGTGTCTTTGGAGCATGGCGACGCGCACATGCGGTATTTCGCCGGCTTCTCTGGTGGCGGACTTTTGTGCGTCCCGGCGAAGAAAAGGCCCTTCATTATTACTCATGAACTGGAATACGAGCGCGCGAAACAGACGGGAATCCAAACTTTGCTATGGCCGAAGAAAACACGGCTGTTCGATTTCCTCAGGACAAAGATCAGAGGGAGGATAGGGATGGATTTTCCTTCTGTCTCCGCACATCTCTTCCTTGCGGCAAAAAGGAAGTTCAAAGTGAAGGACATCCGTGAGGAGATTCTTAAGATCAGAAGCGTAAAAACAGATGAAGAACTCAGAAAAATAAGAAAGGCTTGCGCCATCGCTGACGAGATTTTGAATCTCTGCGTTAAGAATTTCAAAAAATTCAAGAGTGAAAAGGAAATCGCCGCATTTCTCGAAGTGGAGACGATAAAAAGAGGGTGCTCGCCGGCGTTCCCTCCTATCGTCGCCTCTGGAAAAAATGCGTCACTGCCCCATTATGAGCCGAGAACTATAAAATTACATAACGGATTCTGCGTGCTTGACTTCGGAGTGAAGTATGAAGAGTATTGCTCGGACATAACGAGAACGATTTATCTTGGAAAGCCCTCAAAGAAAGACATCGAAGTCTACAATCTTGTCCAAGGAGCGCAGGACGCCGCTATCAGAGAAATTTCCAAGACAAAGAATTGCAAAAAAATCTATATGGCCGCGTGCAAATCTCTTGGGAACTATAACCGCTTCTTCATCCACAGCCTGGGGCATGGGATTGGAAGAGAGGTGCACGAGGCGCCGTATCTTGGGCAGTCAAAAGACCGGCTTGAAGAAGGCAATGTGTTCACCCTCGAGCCTGGGATTTATTTGCCTGGAAAACTTGGGATCAGGATTGAAGCTGATTACGCGCTTTGGAAAGGAAAGCTGCTGCGGCTCACGAAAAAGACAGGATTGGTTTCTGTATGAGACACGATTTGGCGGAGTTCAGGAAAGCGGTTGGGCGCTACAAGAAGAAGCTTTCAAACGTCAAAGGAAGCTGCCTCATCATGCTGGTGCCTTCGAAAGAGGCATTTTATTCTGTTGCTCCCTTGTCCCTGGCCCTGCACGAGCTCGGCTGCGATGTCAGAGTGGAGCTGAAAAGCCATAATCTCGCTGAGATGAAGAAGTTCTGGACGTTATATTTTGCGATGAAGAGCGGCCTGAAGAATGAGAAAACATCCGCGCTCAAACGCTTCCTTTTGCTTTCGGACAGAAAATGCGAAGGAAAGCTGGCTCCGCTTTTCCAGTCACCTGATATTTTTTTGAACTCGGGAAAAGCGGGATTTGTTGGCACACGCGAGCTTCCATATGAAATCCGGTGGCGGAGAGAGCCACAGGAGTCGCTGTTAAAAAAGACTGCTGCCAGAATCTGGGATCATGTGTACGATCTCAAGAAGAAGGATAAGATAGGCCTCACCTTTGAACTGGTGCATCCTTCTGGCGCGTATCCGCTTGACGATTATCTTGACTCGTATCGCATCGCCTGGGCGATGTTCGAGTGCGTGAAAGAGCGGGTCATTTCGCTGTCCGCCTCCACGCCGAGGAAGAGCCAGCTCGACGAACCGGATCTCATCGGAGACTTCAAGGCGACGCTTTTGGGATTGGAGCTGAGTAAGCATAGCAAAGAGCCAGTTTTCTGGGCGTACACGAAACTCTCAAGGCTTTTGGGCATCTCGTGGGAATTCCCTTCAGCGACTTTCGCGATCCACGGAGACGGATACAGCGGAAGGCATTATTTCGGGGAGTGCGTCGGCTATCCTTCGCCGAATGGAAAGACGAGATGGCAGTCTCCGGGACAGATCCTGTACAAACTCGATTATTTTCCGCAGACGCTCCTCGATCCCAGAAAGCCTCGAACAAGGACGGCTTTCACCTCGACGATTCCTGTGCCCATCTTCATCAAGAGCTGCTACGTTGACTGGCTGAAGATGGCGAAAAAGAACAGAAAAATCATGAGGATACTCGATTCTTCTGAATATGTTGTTGCTGAAGGGAGAAAATTTGGGAAGTACGAGACAAAATTAAAGATTAGGTTGACGAAAGGGGAAGGACGCAGATATTCCCGCGGCTCCGATGTCGCGACGAGAGATTTGATTAGAAAAGATTTCTACAAGAGAACAGGAAAATACGCGGGCACTTCCGGCAATATCCCCTCGGGTGAGGCGTTCGTCACCCCTGAATCTGTTGAGGGCACATTTATCGGGGATGTGGTAGTTAACATCGACAGAAGCTATCAGCTTGATGAAAAGAACCCGCTTGTAATCCGCTGTTCTGGAAACGAATGGAGGGCGGTCTCTGGTCCCAGGAAAATTCTCTCTGCTCTTAGGGTGAGAATGGAAGAAGCGCACAAAGGGCTCCTGATACAGGAGAGAAACAGAAGCTTGCCAAAGGCGATTATCAATCTCAAGAAGAAGAATTTCAGGAACATCGGCGAATTCGCGATCAACACGAACCCGAGAGCGGAACTGTGCGACTATCTCATCGTCAACGAGAAGATCGTCGGGATGATCCATCTCGCCTTGGGGTCGGGATTTGACGCTGACAGGAGCACGGTGTACCATTATGACATCGTCATCAATGCTCCGAGGCAAAAGCTCAATAGTTACGCAGTGGACAAGCAAGGCAAAAAAAGGTGGATCCATAAAAATGGCAAGCTCCTCTTCTAAGCTGGAACGAGCATTATCGACGATCTTTAAAGTCAATTTAGGAGTCAAAAAAGATGAAAAGATTGCAATTGTGTTTGATCCTAAGAAGAAGAGATTAGCGGAGAAATTCTACAGAGCCGGCTCCCCCTTCTCTTCCTTTCCTATCTCGCTCATTGAGATCCCAGAGATGCGCGTCAACGGACAGGAGCCACCTTCTTCTGTTGTGAAGACATTACTTTCGCATGACGTGGCGCTCTTTGTCACTGAAAAATCGCTTTCCCACACCAAAGCGAGAAGGGACTGCACCGCGAAAGGGATGCGAATAGCGTCGATGCCTGGAATCACGGAAGCTATGCTGAAACGATGCATTGAAATTGATTATTCAAGATTAAAAAAAGATACATTGCGGGTGGCGAAACTCCTGGATAAAGCAAAAGAGGTGAAGATTGCGACGGACGCCGGGACTTCTCTTGCTCTGAGCATCGCCGGCAGGAAGGCGCACGGAAAGAAAGCGGGAATCTACACTCGGAAAGGCTATTGGGGCAATCTTCCTGAGGGAGAGGCCTTCATCGCTCCGGTCGAAGGCACGGCGGAGGGGAAGCTCGTGATTGACGGCAGCATCGCGAATTTCGGGAAGGCGCGAAATGTTGTGATGATGATAAAAAATGGAGAAGCGGTACAGGTGAAAGTTGGAAATAAAAAGCATCCTCTTGATAACCTCTTAGAAAGCGTTGGGAGAAAAGCAAGGAATATCGCTGAATTGGGGATTGGACTGAACCGGAAGGCGAAGATTACCGGCCTGGTGCTCGAGGATGAGAAAGTCTACGGCACCTGCCATGTCGCTGTCGGGAACAATATTGGGTTTGGGGGCAGCGTGGATGTGCCGCTGCACATTGATTCCGTGATCCGGAAGCCGAGCCTCTTCCTTGACGGAAAATGCGTCATGGAGAAGGGAAAGCTCCTCTAAGATTCCACCCAAACTTATATAAAGGGTTTTGGATTCATTCCTGCCATGACGACGAAAGACAACATCATCGATTCTGTGCTCTACAGCTACACGTCGGCTTCCCATGTGATGGAGGAAGAAAATAGGGTCCTCAAGGAGACTGTGAACAAGCTCAAGGAGGAGCTTGACCGGTTGCAGCAGCCGCCTTTAATGGTTTGCGAGGTGAACGAGGTGCTCGGGGAGAGGGCTGTGATCCGGATCCCCAACGGCAACCAGTTCTTTGTCACGTCCAACGCAGAGCTGAAGCTCTCCGCCGGGGACAGCGTGCTGTGCGACCAGAAGAATCTGAATATCCTGAAGAAAATCGATACTTCGAAACGGTTCAATGTCGAGAAATTTGTCATCATGGAGAAGCCAAAAGTTCCGTGGGAGATGATTGGCGGGCTGCAGGAGCAGGAGAACGAGATCCGCGAAGTCATCGAGCTGCCGCTGAAAAAGCCGGAGCTGTTCAGGAAAGTCGGCATCACGCCGCCAAAAGGGATTCTGCTCTACGGGCCTCCGGGAACAGGAAAGACTTTGCTTGCGAAGGCTGTGGCGGCTTCCACGGACAGCACGTTCATCGAGGTTGTCGGCTCTGAGCTGGTGCAGAAGTTCATCGGAGAAGGGGCGAAGCTGGTGAAGGAGATCTTCGAGCTCGCACGCAACAAGGCGCCGAGCATCGTGTTCATTGATGAGCTAGATAGCTTGGCTGCTACGAGACTAGAAGTTGGGACATCTGGGGAAAGGGAAGCGAACAGGACATTCATGCAACTGCTGGCGGAGATTGATGGCTTCAAATCTTTAGACAATGTCAAGATCATTGGCGCAACCAACCGGAAGGAGATCCTTGATCCCGCGATTCTGAGGCCGGGCAGGCTGGATCGGCTCATTGAAGTGCCAAATCCAAGTAGGAAGGGAAGGCAGGAGATTTTCGGTATCCACACCAAGGCCATGTCACTCAGGAAGGATGTGGACATCGACATTCTCATGGGCAAGATGGACAGCTTCTCCGGCGCGGAAGTCAGGGCGGTGTGCACTGAGGCGGGTTATTTCGCGATCCGGCAGGACAGGACACGCGTGTGCATGGCCGACTTCCTCAAGGCCATCATCAAGGTGAAGAAGGAAGAGGAGAAGAAAGAAAGCTACATGAACATGTTCGGATGACAGAACCTATTTGTATTGGTTGCTTCTTATTTCGTGTGCTTGGTATTCTTGGCATTCTTCTCATTACTGCAGGAGTCATTTACAAGAAGAGGCAAGACTGGTTTTTCTTATTAGGGGGAGTTTGCCTCCTTGCATATAGCATTTTCATAGAAGACCCTATCTTCATTATTCTCCAATGTGTGTATATCGTCGCTGTGCTGTTCCAGCTGGTAAAGCGGAGAAAAGTTTAAATCCTGTGCTTATTTCTTTCTTTACGCGCGATGATGAAGTTAGAACACCCTTGGCTCCATGCCATACGGAAGTAACTGCTGAGCGCACTACTTTATTTTAACGTCGACGCACACCCTGAACTTGCCAGGGCCGTACTGGCCGCACTTCACTGTTCTGAGAATATCTGTGACTCTCCCAAGCTTTTTGCATGTGGAAAGGATCTTTTCTGAAGCAAGGTGAAATTCATCTTCTTGGAGGAAGTCATAGAAATGGAGGGTGCCGCCTTTTTTAACTTTTGGAATCGCAACATCAAGAAACTTGCTTCCTGTCTTGGGGAGCGGCATCAGCACGCGGTCGAATGTATCTTTTATTGTGGGGAGAACAAGGCGCACGTCGCCGTGATAGAGCTTTACGTTCGTCGCCTTGTTCAACTCGATGTTCTCCAGGGTGTATTTGTGAGCTATCGGGTTGATTTCCACCCCAGTGATTTGCCTTGCTTTCGTGTTCTTCGCGAGACTCTGTCGATAACCTGGGGGAGAAATACACCTTTTCCACGTGGAGCTTGAGCCTGACACCATTTTCTTTGTGGATCGTCTCCTTCCTCCTCTTTCCGCCGAGAATGCGCAGCGTTGGAGTGCGGAATTCGCCGCTATACTTCTTTGTTTTCCTGCAGACGACCTTGATATTGGGGAAGGTTTTCAGGATAGCAGATGCGATTTGCGCTGACTTAGGCGCGAGTTCGGGGGGAAAATCAGCGAAGATGAGGATATCGCCGACGATGTCGAAGCTTTTGGGAAGTTTGGCTCGCTCTGCTTTTGTCAGAATGCCCTTCAAAGCTTCCGAGGCCTTTCTGCGCGCCTTTGGTTTTCTGCTCTTCCAGCTTCTCAAGGGCGGAAGAGACGCGCTCTTCGGAGAACTGGTGCTCGGCCACGAGGATCTCTTTGATTTTTTCGCTGTTTATTTGAGACCAAGAAAGCCTCAACCCTTTTTCCACCGGCATTTCCTTGAAGAGGGAGAAAATCTCCTTCCATCCGTGCTCGAAGGCCCAGCCGGCTTCGGCGAAAAGGGAGTCGAAGTTCTCTCCGTGCTGCTTCACGAGCTTTAGAGCTGTTTTGGGGCCGATGCCTTTGACCCCGCCCTGGTTGAAATCCGTGCCGACGAGCAGGCCCAGGGCAATCATCTGATTCTGGGAGATCCCGAGCGCAGAGAGTGTTTCCTGCAAATCGATGAGCTCGGGCTCGACGGCCTCAAAGGCGAGCTTGCTTGCCTTCTTTTTCCTGCCAGCGATGGAGAGGTTGCGGATGAGCTTCGGGGCGCCGAAGAGCAAGGAGTCGGCGTCCTGGGACGCGACCGCATAAGCGCCTTCCTTCACCAATTGCGCTGCCTGGGCCTCGCCTTCTGAGGGCGCTTCAATCACGGGGAGACCTAACGCTTTGATGAGTCTTTTGGACTCTTCTATCATTTCTTTTGTGAGATGGGCGGTGCGGCCTGCATACTTCTTCATGGCGGCGAGATCATGGGTGGCGGCCGCCTCCTCATACTTGATCTTGGCTTCTTCCTTCAATTGTTTCCTTCTTTCCCGCTCTTCCGCCTTTAGAGCCGGCGGCTTGCCGTCGAAGACATACGCTAATTTGATGCCTTTCTCCATGAGGCGCAGGCTGCGGAAAAAAATGCCTGAGAGATGCGAGGTGATGTTGCCTTTCGAGTCCATCAGCGGGGTGCCATCGGGCTGGCGGATTGTAGTGAGAAACTGGTAGAGGAAGAGGTGGGCGTCCGCGGCGATGACTTTTCCGTTCAATGCGTCGAGGGAGATTTCCTTCCTTATGAGAAGGTCGGTGATGTTGACGCCCACTAGAGCCTCACCACCTTCATGCCCCTGAATTCGAGGGAGAGCATCTCCTGCGCCTTCCGGGTGAGCTCCCCTTTCGCCAATAAAAGCGCTGGAAGGCGCTTGGACTGCGACTGGAAGAAGAGGGAGCTTAGATCTCCATCGCCTATAGTTTTCTTGCTCTTGGCCTTGACGAAATATCTAAGATTGCCCGCTGGGCTTGGCACATCGACGATGAAATCCATCTCGGTCTTCCTCAGGACATTCTCCTCCAAGATGCGGATGCCCTTGTCCTGGAAGAACTGGAGGACTTGTTGATATAATTCTGAGGCGTGATGCCTTGATTCCGGCTTTGCTTCCACTTGAACTTGAGGAGGTTCACTCGGCCGCAGGATTTTCGCTTCCTGGCCTGGCTGCAGCTTTTGCTGTGATTCTTGCTGCGGAAGCGGCCTTTCTTGAGATTTAGGAGCTTCAGATGACCGCTTCACTTCCGCTGGCGCTGCGCTCGCTGGCTTCTTCTTTTCTATGCCGAGCAATTCAGCAGTGCGCTTCTTCGCGTCAGCGTCTGGCAGGAGATACCATTTCCAGACAATCTCTGAGGCGCTTTCATGCTTGACTTCGCAGGGCACGGCGAAGTCCTTGATGTCGCGCATGGCGGCGCGGATGACGGGCTCAAGGGAGCGATCTCTCAGCACCTGCTTCTCCTTCAGCATGTCAAAGGCTTTCTTCTGCTTTTCCCCGAGATTCTGGGCGAAATTCTGGAGCTGGGATTCCTGGCCCGGGAGATAATAGAGCGGGGAGCCGCCGCCGACCTTGAGATTCGAGATTCTCACCATGCCCCTGTCCGACATCTCAGCGAGATACGCGGAGGCGAAGGTGACGTTGACACCGATCTCCTTGCCGACAGCATACGGAAGAGAGGGGCCTCTTATCTCGAGGAAAGCCCTGATTGTGGCGCGCGCGTCCATACAAATGACGAGAGGATGGGGTTTTATATAGGTTGTTGCCCTACTTCGGAATGTTCCTGGTCTTATCGGTGAGGCTGCCTCTTCTTGAGATCACTTCCATGGAATTGCCTGTTTTAGCGAGCATCTCTATTGCGGGCGCCTTGTTCAAGAATTCCAAGTGTTGCGTTGCTCCATACGAGCCAACGTCTCGTATTATCACATAATCTCCTGTTTTTATTGTTGGCGGGATATAAACAATGCCCGGGAGGATTCGATCGCTGGAGAGCGTTGTATTCCCATTTAGCTTGGCGGGCAATCCGTCCTGGTCCTCTTCTCTCAGTTCATAGCCGTCTGCATCAAAAAACGCTACTTGGTGCTGCCTTCCTTTGAGCATGGCAGAGGGCATGAGGACATACGAACCATCGGTATACACTTCATGATAATTCTTTCCTGACGGTTTTTCCATGCCGGTGACCCTGAGCACGAGAACACCCGAATCTGCCAAGATGTCCCTGCCGGGTTCCAACACAAAGTTGACATCTTCTTTCATTTTAAATGACGCGATTCTTTCTTTGAGTCTCCCAAAATAAGCGACCCAGTCAAAATGCTGTTTTTCATTGTCTTTTTCTTGGTAATCGAATGAGAATCCGCCGCCGAGGTTGAGTTCTGTTATACTTGGAAACTCTTTTAGCAGTCCTAGGGCTCTCTTCTGAAATCTCAAGCAGGCTTCCAAGTCGCTGCTGGTTCCTGGATAGACATGGATTCCTTTTAATTTTCTGTTCCCAAGCAGCTCCTTGACTCTCGGGAAATCCAGAAGTTTTATTCCGTGCCTCTGGTCTTGGTCTGGAAAGATGTCGATGCGTAACCTCAGGCCATTAAGATTCAACTCTACTGCCCTTTCTAAATTGCTAAGTGTGGCCAAATTGATTGGAATTCCTCTCGCCAGAAAATAATCCAGGTCTTTATCAGAAAGGTGTGTGGGAGAAACGATTCTTGGGATGTTCAGCCCGAATTCCTCTAGCTGCTCGTTTTCCTCCACATTTTGGATGGTTGCCCCTGCTCCCAGGCCTTCTAAAATCTTGAAGAGATGTGGATTGGAGTTCACAAAGTATGGAACGCTCAAATGCACGCGATCGGCCAGGCCGTGTCTTTCTGCGGCCTCTCTTATCTTTGAGACATTCCTGACAATCGTTTCCTCTGAGTAGATGAAGGAGGGCGTGCCGACTGTCCTGATTACTCGGGTGGGGATTGAAGGGTGCATGATCATGGTTTCGGTGTAGGTTGCTAGACTCGACATTTTATTGCGCAATCTTCTTTTCTTCTATGAGTCTTTCAAGACCCTGGAGTGTGGCAGCTTTGCCCTCTATGGTTTGATTATCAAATACTGCTCTTAGCCTTGCCGCATAAGTATCATATACTTTATTCCATGAGTTTGCTGTATTGACAGATGGATTTTTAGAACCTGCCACCTCTAAGAAATCCCTAAGAAATTTTAAACGCGGATCTTCGCCAAACGCTCCATATAATCGTTCAAGAAGAGTATATTTGGCATTAGTCTTGCCATCCAATACCAAGCTTAATACCTTGCAATTCATCCCGAGTGGCTCAGCTAAGGCTTGATACGTCATATTCTTATCTTCCATCACTTGTTTAATCGTCGCTCGCTCGGCAAGCGTCAAGCCAATAGTTTTTGCGTCTGGCATTTCAATACCCCGTCTTCATTTTTTGAATGCACTTGGGTTATACACGCCTCGCGCAACACCGCTCGCACTGGAGAAATCAAGGAGAGATGCGTGGACATCAAGGCTTGGCTTGTATGCCTGCAAGACAACAGGCCGGGCGTCCACCACATTGCCTTGAAATTTCCAAGGCCCAAGAAAATGAATCATTGCATCTCTTTTGAAGCCATGGCTATAGAGAGCTTGGGCATAGGTTTCTGAAATATCGCCTAACATTGCCTGCACAAGAGAATCTTTCCCGAATGGAGATTTCCTAAAGGTAGCATGGAGGGGAAGCATATACCAGCCATTATAGCCATCCGTTCCTTCCAGGGACACTACTCGGCCGCTTTCTCTTGCCCTAGCAATCGACGCCACGACATCAGCGTCTTCAGGCGCAAAAAGAAGGGAACAATCATATTTCTTCCTAGCTTCCATCTTGCACCTGGCTGCTTGTTCGGCGCCCTCTTTGGCCATTTTTACGATGATGCCTTTGACATCGTCATCGAAGGCCACGAAGGGTTTCCAATCATCCCAAAAGTAGAGGGCAACGGTCCGCGTAAGCTGGTTGCCGTCCAGAAAGGAAGAAATATTTCTGGCAGCTTCCTCATTGGCATTCCCAATTGTATGGGCTGCTGCCTCTCGTGCGCTCTGGAGCACTGCGCCCCTTCTCTTTGCGAATTCTACCGCTTGTGGGAGAGAATAGCCCCAGTCTGTTCCTCCTTCGCTGGTGTACACAAGATCGCCATAGACTGGAACCGTCATTTTATGCAGGTCATCGTCGATTGCCATTGTTTTTCTCCATCTTGTTAATTTTAACTACCACTTAGAAGTAAAGCATTTCATATAAAACTATTTAGAGCTATTTTTTTACAAAATATCAAAAAATATATAAATAATAGAATAATGTCAAATTCTTATGGAAATCGCGCTCAAGAAGAAG
>JAGVXW010000014.1 GCA_018303575.1 Candidatus Woesearchaeota archaeon | reverse complement strand
AAAGGCTCCGACCAGACCCCAGTTCAGGCCACCGATGATGACCAGCCACTGGGCTACTTGTTCAATGACGTTTTTCGCCATCAAATCACCTCTAAACGCTCTCATAGGGGAGTACCCTATATAAAGTTTGCCTCTGCCTTTATATGCGGATTGGGTATTTTATTGCTATATTGAAAATATTTAATTGTCGGCTCAGTTCCCCTCGGTTATGGAAAGATTCCGCACGGCCAAGAAAGTATTATAAAAGATAAGCGTTTATCATAAGCCAGATACCATGGCACAACCCATCAGAAAAACGCCCACCTTAAAAGGGAAGGAAGCTGAGAAATTTATCTCCGATATGCTCAAAACTGAGAATCGGGCGATAACGAAGACCGAGAAAGAGTTCGTTAGTTTGATTTCTGGGTAGCGTTCATGAAAAGGGAATAGTTCGTGAAGATCCACTGTTCAAGCGGCAAAGCTTACGAAACTCTCTTCACGAACGCTTTTCTTCCATCATGGCCTTGCATTGCGCTACTCCAATAAACTTTCCATCAACAGTGCATTCTTTTGGAGGCCCTTCGTCTGGCGCCGCAAATTTAGAACATTCCTCTTGATTTTCCGGTCTCGAACAGAAAACGTCGCATTCAGCTTGAGATCCGCAGCCTCCAGGCCCAGCTTGAGACCGTGTTTGATTCCTGTCCTCAGGCGACCGTATTTGATTCTTTTCTTCAGGCTGGCGAGATGGGCCGGCGTCAGTGCTGGGATTCCACCCAAACAAGCGCTTCAACCAATCAATAAGCTTCGTTATCAAATTCCGTTGGCCACGGTCTTGCACATTTCGGCCGTCAGTGCCTTTAGTATCCACCAGCGCCCCGCACTCCTCCTCACCGATAAACTCTCCATTCGAGACGCATTCTTCTGGAGGCCCCTCGGGCTTATTGTAACCGGGCTTTCCCCTCACTTCGGTCTGCACTTCTTTGCCTATTTTCTTCTCATATCTTTGAGCGACATCCACCAAGGTGCCCAAAGACTCTTTTGAGCACCCTCCTCCGGCTGGCCTTCCGGATTCCGTTGGCCCCATCTGCGCAATATTGGGGTGGGACCTGGTGAAGTGTTCGCAATTCGTTGTACCGGTATTATAGATAGAAACTCTTTTCAGCTTTTGCAGGTTATCAAGGCACGATAAATCTCCGATGATCTCCGGATTTCCAGGATACTCATCCGCTATCCCCAGCTCTTCAAGATGGGTCAGATTGCTCAATGCGCAAATATCGCCTGTGATATACGTGCCGCTGACATACATTGCCTTTAAGTTGGGCATATTGGCAAAAACAGACAGATCTCCATAAATCTGGGTATGAGTCATAGCAAAAGTTTCCAGCTTTGTTAGGCCTTTTAAGCAGGAAATATTCCCTGTTACATTTGGGTCAAAAGCAAATTTCAGGGTCCTTAAGTTTGTAGCTCCTGCCAACGAGCAGATGTCTCCATAAACCTCCGGATTAGAATACAGGCTAAAAACCTCTAAATTTACCAGATTCCTCAAATTGCCAATATCCCCCTTAACCGCCCTATCCGTCGCATCCAGATATTGCAAACAAGTTAAATCCTTCAGCTGGCTTACATCTTTCAATACGTCTATGTCATTAACCTGAATGAAATCCTCGTCGCTATAGCTCATCTGAAACCTGTTATGGACTGAGGTGGCCAACCCGCCAGACGAACAGGGAGAAAGCTTTTTGGCCTCGCCTTGGGCAAAAACGCCAAAAGCTACAACAAGGAACACCAAGAAAAAAAGGATTCTCTTTATCATCTTTCGTGCCCTATTGGTTACTCTACTATTTAAATGATTCTCAAAAAAAGGGCTTTGTGTAAGAAGTCCTGAAAAGCTGTGAGTTTATACACGCCCCCTTGACTTTCTACACAGAACCCCGACTTTATACACAGGAGGCACTAAATACACAAAGCCAAAAAAAGCCAACCTTTATATATTTCCCGGAAGTCCCTTTCCCATTCCCAGAGACTGACTGCGCGCAGCCAGGAGGGGATCGATGGAAAAAACCCATATCCAGCAGACATTAGCTGTTCTGAAGCAGACTTCTCCGAAAAGGAACTTCACCCAGTCCATTGACCTTATCATCAATCTCAAAGACCTGGACCTCAAGAAGCCCGAGAACAAGGTGGATGTCTACGCGCCTCTGCACTACAGCCGCGGCAAGCCGGTGAAGATCTGCGCCCTGGTGGATGTCGAGCTCCTGGATTCCGCGAAGAAGCACTTTGACACCACCATCTCCGTGGACGAGTTCGGAAGGTACCAGGACAAGAAGACGCTCAAGAAGCTCGCTAAAGACCATCACTTCTTCATCGCGCAAGCAAATATCATGCCGAAGGTCGCTACGGCGTTCGGAAAGGCGCTCGGGCCGCGCGGCAAGATGCCCAACCCGAAGGCGGGATGCGTTGTGCCGCCGAACGCGAATTTGGAGGCGCTGAAGGACAAGCTCCAGAAAACTGTCCGCATCAGGATCGAGAGCGCGCCGCTGTTCCAAACTTCTGTGGGGAATGAGGCGACCAAGGAGGAGGAGCTGGTGGACACGATCCTTACGCTCTACAAGACGCTCGTCTCCGCCTTGCCCAATGATATCCACAACATCAAGGAAATGTTCCTGAAGACGACCATGGGAAAACCGATCAGAGTTGAGGAGCAGAATGCGGCGCCGCTTGCCGGGGGTGGCCCCCTCCGGGGTGGAAAGAGGCCTTCGAAGAAGGCCGTCGGCGCCGAAAAAAATGTTTCTGATTCTCCAAAAGAGGAGGGAAAAGGCGAGAAAAAAATGGACGCTCCCAAAGAACCTCAGGAGGCCACGCCATGACGCACGGCCAGCCCGGGGAGCACCAAACTAAGGCCGCCTCTTATAAGAAGGAGCAAGTGGCAAAGGTTGTGCAGCTCCTGAAGGAATATCCGATCATCGGCATCGCGAACATGGAGAATCTTCCCGCCAGCGCGCTCCAGCAGATGCGCGGGAAATTGCGGGGCAGGGCGGAGATGTTCATGACCAAGAGGAGGCTGATCCATCTCGCGCTGCAGGAGGCGGAGAAGGGCAGGAAGGGCATCCTCCAGCTCGACGGGAAGATGACGGGGATGCCCGCGCTCCTGTTCACCAAGGAGAACCCGTTCTCCATTTACAGGATCATCAAGAAGAGCAAGTCTCCCGCGTACGCGAAGGCAGGCCAGCAGGCGCCGCACGACATCGTAGTGAAGGCCGGGCCCACCCCCTTCGCTCCCGGCCCGGTCATCGGCGAGCTGGGAAGGCTCGGCATCAAGGCTGGAGTGGACGCGGGCAAGATCTCGATCAAGGAGGACAAGATTGTGGCTCCTGAGGGCAAAGTGATCTCCCCAGAGCTGGCGAGCATGCTCATGCGTCTGGACATCAAGCCCATGGAGCTCGGCTTGGACATCACAGCTATCTTTGAGGCCGGCACGGTCTATGGGAAGCAGGTGCTGGATGTCGACGAGGAGCAGTTCAAGGCCACTATGACGCAAGCCGCTTCCTGGGCGCGCAACCTCGCGTTCGAGGCGGCGTATCCAGTCAAAGAGCTCATGCCGGATTTCATCGCAAAAGCGCACCGCGAAGCGAAAGCTTTAGGAACTGAAGCGGCCATCCTTGTTCCGGGCGTCATGCCCGAACTCCTAGCGCAGGCCCAGCGGCAGATGCTGGGCCTCAAACAGACTGCGGGAAACTAACGAGGTACACAACCATGGAATACATCTACGCGGCGATGCTGATCCACAAGGCGGGCGGCAAGATCGACGAGGCAACGATAAAGAAAGTGATGGAGACGGCGGGCGCGAAGCCCGACGACGCGCGCGTCAAGGCGCTCTGCGCGAGCCTGGAAGGCATCAACATCGACGAGGCCATCCAGAAGGCGAGCGTGGCGGTGGCGGCTCCGGCAGCGGCCGCACCAGCAGCAGCCGGCGCGAAAGAAGAGAAGAAGGAAGCCAAGGACGACAAGAAGACCGAGGCGGAAGCCGCGGCCGGCCTGGGCGCCCTGTTCGGCTAAATTATTTATATTATTTTCATAAGAGAGGCAAGCAAGAAAAGGAGTGGCGGCTGACGGGCCTTCGGCCCTCTGGCCACCCCGACGGGGGCAACCCCCGGCCAGCAGCGCCAACGTTGGCGGTCGCCGAGGCGGGGAACCCCTTTGGGTGCCGAGGAGGGCTTCGGAGAAGCCCGTCGACCGCCTGAATTCCCTTTCCTTGCCCATAAAGTCAAAGAGGACACACGATGCCGACAGCAGAGGAGAGCAGGAAGCTCCAGGAGCAGATTTCTTCGAAGCGCGCGCAGGTCAACGCGTTGCAGACCGAGCTCCGGGCCATCAACGAGCGGAAGGAGAAGCACTTCCGGGAGAAGACCGAGCTGTCGGAGCGCATCCACAGCCTGATCGAGGAGATCAAGCGGAGCCGGCAGACGCGCGACACGCTGACAAAAGACGTGAGGCAGTTCAAGCAGGACCGCGACAAGCAGAATGAAGCGGTGAAAGCGTCCGTGGCGAGGCTGAAGGAGTTCGAGGCGAAGCGCGACGAGCTGCTGAAGAAGCACAACATCAAGGACCCGACTGGAATCCTGCGCCAGATCGAGATACTGGAGCGGAAAGTCGAAACAGATCCCATGTCCTTCGACCGCGAGAAGGGCATCATGAAGCAGATCAAGGAGCTGAAGAAGAAGCTGAAGGACGCGCAGGAAGTGGGCAATGTGCTCAAGGAGATCCGTGATCTGTCCAAGCTGACCGACGAGCAGAAGAGGGTGGCGCAGGAGAGCCACCGCCGCGTGCAGGGCCAGGCCAAGGAGAGCCAGGAGCGGCACGAGAACCTGCTCGTCGCGTCGAAGGAGATCGATGAGATCAAAGTCAAGGAGCAGCAAGCGTTCCAAGCGTTTATCGACCACAAGAAGCAGTTCAACCAGAAGAACGAACAAGTAAAACAGCTGCTGGCGGAAGTGCACGAGCTCCAGGCGCAGGCCTCGGGCGAGCGGCAGGAGCAGAAGGAGCGCGCGGAGCGCAAGCAGAAGGAAACTTTGAAGGAGAGGAAGCACAGCGTCGAGGAGAAGATCAAGAAGGGCCAGAAGCTCACGACGGAAGATATCTTGGCGTTCCAGGGAGCGGATACGGATTAGTTCTATTTGATACTTAAATTAACAATTCAGGCTCACTTTGCATTCTCGAAAACAAATGAGATCTCTTGATCTTCCTCAAACTCCACATCCTTGCGCACGAACCCATGCTCGGAGGGAGAGAGGGGAGAGTCATAGAAACTTACTTTGTCTAAGAGCAGCACACCACCCTTGCGCATCACCCGGGCCAATTCGGTTTCTAGTGCTCTCGCGTACTCTCCATTTGCATAGCGAGCTTCCGAATGCTCTTCCAATCCGCAGATGCTCGCGACGGAGACATAATCATCAGGCATCCTTGCTATCATATCCAAGAGATCGGCTCGGACATAATGAGTATCAAAGGTGGGCGAGTGCTTCGAGTGTGAGCCGATGGCCAAATCAACGCCGATAAACCGCCTTGCTCCGAACACTTGGCTGACGCCTTCAAACGGAGAGCCATAGCCGCCACAGGCCAAATCCAGGACCGTTCCGTCCCTAGACTGTTCGAGTAAGACCTTTCCCAAATCGCGCAGATGCTCTTCGCGCCGAATGCGCTCCAAATCGGCTGGAGAAAAATCTTCAGGATAATACGTTCTCACCAATGCACTCCGTTCATCAGGGTCCGCAAGCTCGGGATGAAACGCATCATCGAAAAGGCCGCTGACAATCACCCTGGAAAAATCAGTGTTTTCGGTACGGATGAATCTCGCATCGCGAATAAGCGGCGCGTACTCCTTCGGAACCGCTCTTGCGAGAAAGTCTAAGCTCTGCGCCATGATATCACTCCTTGTGCGCAGTGCGAAGAGAATCCAAGAACTCTTTAGACTGCGCGACCCATCCTAAGATGCCATCCTGAGAAACCACCATTTCAATAGTTGCGGCATGCAATGCTGGCTTATAGGACGCAACGCAATCCTCAAGCAAGAGCGGCTCATAGCCATGGTCGTTCGCGCCGATGATGGTTGCTAAATCGCAAACCTCAGTTGTCACACCCGTAAGAACGAGATAGCGGGTGCCTGCGCTTCTTAGCCGAGCATCCAAGTCCGTGGCATAGAACGCGTTCTTCCCAGGCTTGTCAATGACAGGTTCCCCATCAAGCGGAGCAAGTTCGTCTATGATTTCATTTCCTGGCTCTCCGCGGATGAGAATCCTTCCCATCGGCCCTCGGTCACCGATTCTCAGATCCAATCTTCCCCGGTTTCTTTTTGATTCATGGCAATCGCTTAAGTCAGGCTTGTAGCCTTCACGAAAATGATAGACAGCCAGGCCATATTGACGCGCGGCTTGCAAAACCTCCCTTGTCGGAGCAACGGCTCTTTGAAGAAGGGAAACATCATTCCCCAAGCTCACGTCGCCGAATCCGCCCGGAAGAAGAAAGTCCTTCTGGAAGTCGATGATAAAGAGCGCGGTCTGCTGAGTGTCGTACTTGAACTCATACGGGCGCGCGGGGCAGGTGAGCATCATTGCGATTTCCTCCATGCATCCGCGCTCCAGACCGTCTCTGGGATAAAGGTCATCAACTGGCCAAATCCGTAGCTCTCTAAGATTGCTTGCCCTTCGGCCTTCGTCAATACTTTGTGCAGTTGTTCCTTCTCCGCAATCATTCTTGCCGCTGCATCCATCATTTCCACGTCCCGATAATATTTGGACTTGTCGAGCCTAACCTGGTCTGGCGTCATGATGGCAACGGCTAATGTAAACATGGTCTTGGTCTTCGTGACATCAAACCCATACTCCTCAAGCAAACGCCTTTCCATTTCTTTCATCCTGCTCTCCACCCTCTGCTTTGCAACCTTGTCAGCAACCCTGAAGGGAACGACATTGTCGAGTTCGTTAGCAAGGTCAGGCACGGCAACACTTAATCTGCTGAGCGTTCGGTAGGCTCGCATGACCGTTCCTTCCTCCAAACCGACAACCGCGTCAATTGTTCCGTCCTGCATCCGTTCCGCAGTTTCAGAGGCAAATGCCTGAAGGTTTACCTTTTTGCCCAATCTCTGCTCCAGCAAATTAATCATATTTCTATCTGAAGGCGGAGCTGTCTTGAAATGGCGCCTGAGCAAAGGGGTATTGATTGCCACCTGCTCGTAGGAACCCACCTTCTCCGCAGGCAATCCCGCTGCTCTGAAGCCCGCCAGTAAAATATTGTCCGGCGTTCTCTGGAAATAGTTTTCAAAGACGAACAGCATGGTCCCCTCAAGCATGTTTCGGTGGGTGGTGATTTCCGAATAACTAACAAGCCTAACATGCTCGTCCTCGACTTTCCCAGTGATTACTCCGTCATGGAGGCGCACGTCAGGGCGGAGAGGACGTGCCAATTCTCTTGGCGTAAGCGGCTTAATGCTTGTCACTTGCGCGAGCGCATACTGGGCGCTGATATCCTCCATGAACTCCTCGAC
>JAGVXW010000032.1:1766-13464 GCA_018303575.1 Candidatus Woesearchaeota archaeon | reverse complement strand
CCGCCAGCCATGGCACCATAGACAACCATTCCTGTGAGCGCGCCGATGCCGACATTATCAACGACATCGCCGACAGATTCCATGACACGATGAATGGTATTCATATAAAACAGGGAATTTATTGCTCTATTTAAACCTTTCCAAATTTATCCACTCTAAAGTGATAAATAATCCGGCAAGAAGAAATCTCAGCAGCTTTTTATATGAATGCTTTCTTCAACTGCCTTATGCCAGCGTCGCATAACCCGGTAGTGCGGTGGTCTTGAAAACCACTGTCCGCAAGGACTTCTCGGTTCAAATCCGAGCGCTGGCGTCCATCCTTGATACGATCGGATTTGTCCCGAACGGAGTGAGGATATAAATCCGAGCGCTGGCGTTTTTCAATTAATCCTGGCGATGGCGTTTATTTCTTCGGCGTATAGAGTCGGGCGTAGCGAGACAGAAGCTGCTGTGCTACCTCTAGCTCGGGTCTGAGATCCATCGGCGCCTGGCGACCGCCGCGATCCATCAGCCGCAGGATTCCGGTCGAGACGAACCTATTTGTATGGGGATCAAATGCGTCCCCTGTTTCTGCAACAAGCGCCGCATCATCAGTGCCTCCTGCGAAGGAACGTGCCATCTGCGTCTGATACGTTCGCATCGACCAGGGTGCGTTATCCTTTTGAGCCAGCCTGGCTCGTTCATAGGCTCGGGCAAGTAACATTACAGGGTCTTCATCTATCCCATTGGACAATCCTAGCTGATGGGCCCGTGAGGGTGTCATGCCGCCCTTCGGCGGAGCGCTGAGCATAAATAATTCGTTGATAGCAGACTGCCCTACAAGCCGGTGCAGTTCCCCGACGGCGCCGAAACCAGCGAGAATCCCGAAATGCAGTTCAGGTTGATGGTAATTAGGCTGTTCTGCTTCCAGATTCACTTTCCTGATTGTGTCAAAAAGAGGCCCCTTTGTGACGAGATCAAAGCGATTGCTCAGAAAATAGGTAAACTCCGCGCCGCCTCCCCACTTGTCTCCGAAAGCGCCTACAGTCCAGAGGGGAGCCTCCTGAAGGAATCTAAAGAGTGCCATCCCATCGCGTGTGAACTTCTCAGTTTGCTCGCGGGGAAGCTCCTCATAGCCTATGTCACGATCAAACCACCCATCATTGAACTGTCTCGCGTCCGCTCCCAGCATGCGCCAGCCTGTCGCAGTGAAGAGAACGGCTCCCAGTTTTCCGTCAGCATAGTCGCGCACGCACTGCCCAACCGCATGGTCAAGCTGGTCAAGGACGTATCTATTGAACACGTTCCCACGCAAAGGATTGTGGAAGATGATCGTTGCGATCCTGTCCTTGGCATTAGGACCGATGAAGCGCAAATCATTGTAATACGGCAGCATGTTTCCCGTCTTGATATCACGCTGCTCGACGGGCGTTCCATAGATGCGGCCGTAGCCAAGAAGCGATTTCCATCCCTCCCCCTTCATCGTATGCACAAGGGAAGGCCTTCCTTCCCACGCTCCGGCCTTTCCATCGACGTCAAAGAGCCCTTGGCCAGCCCAGTCCGGATTCTCCTCAGCTCCGCGCTTGACCCAGTTGACAAAGCCCTCGTGGCCCATTTCAGCGATGAATCTGTCGACCACCTCAACAAGCCCGAACTTGAACTTCAGGCCGGTCTTGGAGGCCATGTTGATTTGCCCGGGAGTCGCGTAGCCATCTTGAACCAAATCCAGAGCGTAGAGCATGAACGGAGTGACATATCTCCTGAAGCGCCTCCCTCCCTCATCATTTGCTACAGCAACGTGTAGGAGGCCCTCGAGGCTCTTGATCTTGCCATCGCGATGGTCCATCGCCCGCGCTTCAAAGACCGAAGCGAACCTCTCGCGAGAAACTTCAGGAATAGGAACATAGGAACGAGAGGCATGGTCATAGACAGCAACGGGCCTTTCTCTTCCTGGCTTTCCTTCCCACTTGAAGAATCCTTCGTGATCCTGAGAATTAACGCCGGTGCGTCCCGCCTTCTCGAGCTGCCCGACCCAATTGGGGAATGGCTTGCCATCTTTGGTGTACAGCGGCTTCAGCCGATCATGGGCTGGAAGGGCGGCCCCCAAATGGCGGGATGATTCTGTGAACGGCATGTGGCCAGTGCGGTCAAGCACCTGGAGAGGGTTGGCTGTAAAGAGCTCCCAGATTCCTCCGAACTCAACGATGTCTCTCCCGCTCTTCGCATCGAGCGCGACAATCTGCCCCATGCCTTGGAACAGCGGATCAGCGACATAGCCGTGATGGTCGCGCGGCAATGCGATAGTGCTCTTTTCGAAGACCTGTTCCGCCCAGACAACCGCGGTCTTGTACGCCGCCTCGCTTGTTTCAGGCCCCTTCATCACATCAAAGAGCGCATTCTGCGGCACCGGGAAGTAGCCGTGAGCAGTCACGAATCTTTCCCTGAGCCTCCTGTCCGAAATCAGTTGGGCGAGCTCTCCGGTGGTATGAGAAGACGTGTTGGACATGAGAAGGGAAAGGTTTGATGTATCCACTTCCCTCTCGATTCTCTCGAAAATCTTCCGTTTGATGTCTTCTCTCTCCGTCGCTACCTCCCAGATGACGTTGGCGCCGGAAAGCTCTTGGTATTCAGTCGTGAATTTGAGACGGTCCTTTCTTCGTCTGCCTTCTTCAATCAGAATCTGATTGGAGGCGACCTGAGCGTCAATGGCAGCATACATCGCCGCCTTGGCCCTGTCGAGCGCTTCCTGGCTAACATCAACAAAGGTGAGCGCATAATTGGTCTTCTGGAGGAGATCAATGCCGATGCCCGTCCCCATCAGCCCCGCGCCGATGATGCCCATCCGCTCAAAGCCATTCACTTCTTCGACGATGCCCTCAAGATCCTTTTGCCCAAAGTGGAAGGCGACGCCCATTTTATTTCACCCTCTGGTATTCGATAACGACAGCTTGTCCGCCGCCGATGCATGCCGTCGCGAGCGCGCGTTTTTCCTGTCTCCTGCGCAGCTCGTGGATCGTATCGACGGAAATGCAGGCTCCTGTTGCAGTGATCGGATGGCCGATGGCGACTGCGCCGCCGTTGGGATTGGTGATCTCTATAGGGAGCCCAAGCTCTTTGATGACTCCCGTAACCTGCGCCGCAAACGCCTCGTTCACATAGAAGAGATCAAAGTTGGAAAGTTTTGTGCCGGTGCGTTCCAGATATCTTTCTACAGCAGGCACAGGCGCCCTGCCCATGAGGCGAGGATCGCAGGTCGCCGCGGTATGGCCCGCAACGATCGTATCATAGGGAATGCCTAAAGAGTCAGCATACGAGCGCTCCATGAGGACAAGCGCCCCGGCGCCGTCGCTCACCTGTGAAGCTGTCGCGGCATTGAAATAGGTGAAGGAGGGGAAAGGAGGCATTTTGTGTATCCTTTCGAAGGTCATGCCGGGCTTCCAGCCCTCGTCCCTTGCCAAGACAATATGGTTTCCTGCGCGGTCTATGGTATCGAGGACAACAACGCCTCTTAAGTATCCATTCTCATCCGGATGGTGCGCATGGCGGTTCCACTGCTGGCTCTGCGCAGCTCCGGTGCGCTCATAGCTCTGCGCTGCATATCTGTCCACGTCCGCTTTGGTAAGCCCCGCTCTCTTGGCGACTTCTTCGGCAGTCCTAGCCATCTCGGTGCTAAACAGATCGTGCTTGAGACTGCGCATGATCATGTCATCCAATTGCCCTTGGCCAAATTTCCAGACATCTCCCGGAAGGCGGGCGGCGGTGCTCACAAGCAGATGCGCTGCACGAAATAAGAAGGAACATCTAGCAACCCAACACCCTGAGCGATATTCACAGAGTAGATATGCTGCAGGCCGTCGCGGTCAGGATATAAAGGCGCTGTTCCGATGATCTGGTCGATAGTGACTTCCCGTTCTCCAAAGAATACCCGGCCTTCGCGCACATCGAATTTTGCTTCGCCCAATGCTGCTTTCACGGCAAGGATAGCAAGATCTTCTGACTTCAGGTTACGGTAGCTGCCGCCGTGCTTGCCAATAGGCAAACGTGCCGCGCTGACAACCACAACCTCTGGTTTTGCCATCCCCGCGGCACCTCTTCCGCGGCTCTTTTAAATAGTTTTCTATCGGGCAATGGTGACGGCAAGCCGCAACTTCAGAATATATTTATATTAGAGGCGTTCCTCTACGTCATCCATGAAATATCGGATTATCATCGAAAAAGACGAAGACGGATGCTTCGTGGCAGAATGCGCTTCGTTGCCGGGATGCGTCTCAGAAGGCAAGACTCGGTCAGAGGCACTTCGGAACATCCGCGATGCCATCCTGGGGTATTTGGAGAGCTTGAGAAAGCATAACGAGCCCAGTTCCTGAGCGCTATTATCTTTAGTGATTCCATCCTTATAAAGACAATAACAATGTTTAAAAACTTGAACTCGTTAAAAGAGGCCTTCCTATGCCAGACGATATTGGGGAGGAGTGTGGCCTTGCCGCGATCTCGATGAAGGAGAACGGCAATGCGGAGAATCGCGGCCTGTTCTACCTGTACAAGATGCTGCTCAACCTCCAGCACCGTGGCCAGTTGAGCGCTGGAGTCACAACCTACAACAAGAACCGGCCGCAGATCATAGACACGTTGAGGAACATCGGCACGGTCAATGAGGTGTTCTCGACCAGCTCCACAGACCGGAGCGCCCAGATCTTCAAGCGCTACTCCGGCACGCGTGGCATCGGCCATGTGAGATACGCAACCTCAGGCCTCAACGAGCGCCGCTTCGCGCATCCCTTCGAGCGCCACCATGGCCGGCTGTGGAAATGGTTTTCTTTCGGGTTCAACGGCAATCTGGTCAATTATTACGCGCTCAGGGAGGAGCTGCAGAAGAAAAAGGACTACCATTTCTCTCTGGACAACGACACGGAGATCATCATGCATTACATCGCCAAGGAGATGGATGGCGACAAGCGGCCTTCCCTGACAACTGTTTTCTCCAACCTTTCCAGGAGATTCGAAGGTGCCTACAACGTCAACTACCTGAATGCGTATGGGGAGGTGGCAATAACGCGGGATCCCTTGGGCTTCAGGCCGGCGTGCTATGCCATCCAGGACGGCAATTTCGCCGCCGCCTCGGAATCCGTGGCCCTGCAGAACATCGGCTTTGAGGACATCAAGAGCTTGGAGCCGGGCCACATCGCGCATGTGGAGAACGGTGATATCAAAATTGAACAGTATGCGAAGTCCAAGGGGCGGGCCCACTGCATGTTCGAATGGGTCTATTTTTCAAATGTGGCTTCCATCCTCGACGGAAAATCGGTCTATCTGACGCGCACGAATCTCGGGAAGGAGCTGGCCAAGCTGGAGACGCAGAAGATGGACGCGAATTGCGTCTGCATCCCTGTCCCGGACAGCGCGAAGGCAGCCGGCGACGCCTATGCCTACACGTTGGGCATCCCGAGTGTGGAGGGCCTGATTCGAAATCGTTTTGTCGGCCGCACGTTCATAGAAAGCACCAGCCGCGCGGACAAGATCAGGAGCAAGTACACGATTATCAAAGAGGTAGTCAGAGATAAGCGCATCTTCCTCGTTGACGACAGCGTTGTGCGCGGCTCCACGACAATCGAACTGGTCCAGTCGCTGAAGCGGGCCGGGGCAAGGGAGGTGCATGTCCGCGTAACGTGCCCAGCGATTATCGGCCCCTGCTTCTACGGCATCGACATGAGCACCGTGTCGGAGCTGATCGCCCCCCGCTTCATGGATGAGCCTTCAGACCAGATGCCTGAAGCTTCGGCGAAGAAGCTGGCGAAGTTCTTGGGCGCTGACAGCGTCGTCTATCAGACTGTTTCCGGACTGATCCGCGCCATCGGCCTTCCCAAGAAACAGCTCTGCACCGCCTGCCTGACGCGGGAATATCCGACTCCCACCGGAGAAGAGCTCATTCAGATCTCTCTCAAGAACTTTCGAGAAGGCAAGCCCGAAGATGGCAGGACAATTGAGATGATGAAAGGGTGCCACTGCTAAAACAGTTTCATCGCAAGTTCTCCAGCCGCGAACCTGAGCTTGACTGAGATGTCAGCCAGATCGAGCGGAGAATCCCATTGCGTTGCCCGGGCCGCATTGCCTGAAGCCAACAGAGGGTTAATGACTGCCTTTCTATACACTACAGGATCCTGAAGCGCCACAAACGCGAGAAGCAGGTCAATTTCTGAGGGGCTATCAATCTTCCCAAGCATTTCTCCAAGAAATTCCTTATAGCCGGGCCTGAAGGTTACACAATCTGAATAGGAAGCAAGATCCGTGCAAGGGATGTATCGTAGTAAACGTTGGCGGTTATGGCCTGACATCGCCATTGCTTCATTCCCTTCCACAAGAAACTGGTTCAGGATCGCTTCTATTTGGTTTCCAAATCCCTCTCGGGTGTGAAGTGTGGGATCCTTGGCCAGGGGTTCCCGATAGACAATGTCGCCCGCTCCTACAACATGCACGGCAGGAAGGGCGTCCGCGTAGATGCAGTCGGGCCCAATCTCGCCTCCGATGCCCAGGCGATAGACCACCGCGCGCTCCAAGGTTGCGTCGCCGACTTTTAAGGGAACGGCATCCGGAGCGCTGAGTTCCCACCAAACCTTGTCAAAGAGAGGGTCTGCGTACGCCCATCGCGCAATCGCTGTAGGGTGCTTTCGGAGCGTGGCCTCAACAAAGGGTCGGTCTTTGTACCCATGAGCATCGGCGTGCCGCATGAAGCGCTCTGCGAGAGCCAAGCCTTCCTCTCTTCCGTTATGGTTCTCGTTGAAAAAGAAGCTTCCTCCAGGGGTATAGGATTCGCCATTCGCCCCAAGGAGCTGCCCGTGCCTTCGCGGATTTGTCGCCACTTCATAAACAAGCTCGGCGAATTCTTTGGGGTCTCCGAGCCTGCCGGAAGGAAGCTGTCCTCTCAAGGCAGCGAGGCGCTCCTCGCCAAGCGCAGCATGGAGCATCGGAGTGTCGTGAGGGCCGGGCGCGATGACATTCAGGCGCACGCCGCGTTGGGCGAACAGGCGGTCGAAGGCCCGGAAGTAATGGAGCGCAGCCATGGAGGCGCCATAGGCGTCGTCGAACTTGCTTCCCGCCAGGCCGGAGACAGAGGCCCGCACGACGACGCTGCCTCCCTCATTGATGCGCTCATACATCCGCTGGAGGAACTGGAGCGGGCCAGCGACATTTTCCTCGAATGATTCAACAAGCTCCCGTCTTGACAGATTGCCAAAAGGTCGCGGCCGGAAAGTGCCTCCTGGATTGAGGACGACATGATCCAACGGGCCGTCCGGAACAGTTCTCACAGCCGCTCCTATGGAGCCTTCATCCGAGAAATCAAGCCGAGTCAAATGCAAGGTACGGTGATGAGCGGCAAGAGAATCTAGTCGGTCAGTGCGATTCCTATAGGTCCCGGTGACCTCGTGCCCTCGCTGCAAGAATTCCTCGGCTATCGCGCTCCCGAAGCCGCCGTTTGCGCAGGTCACAAGGGTCGTGGGCATGCGGCCCGCAAATGCTTTTCAGCTTATAAACCTGACCCCCACCATTGACCGAGATTTGATGAGGAAGAGATTCGAGGCAAGGGGCTTTACGCCCCTTCTTGCACGCTAGCCGGGCGTAACCGGCTAAAAACAAACCTTTAAATAACCCGTGCCATCCCTTTTTCGAAGAGAGAGAAGAGAAACGAGCTCTTTTCTTGGCTGAACATGCGATTGAAGCCAAGCCAGAGGGAGAAGAAACGATACGTGGTCTTTGAGATTGCTTCGGAACAGGCGTTCGGGTTCAGGGACGTGAAGCAGGCCATCGAGGCCGCGTCCCTCAGATTTCTTGGCGAGTTCGGCACCCAGACGGCGCATCCCATCGTGATGGAGAGTATGTATCAAGGCAAGACTGGCATCGTCCGGGTCGCGAGGGGGTCGCTCAACGACATGAAATCGGCATTGGTGAATATCAAGGGAATCCAAGGAAAGGAAGCGGCAATCAAAGTGATCGGGGTGTCCGGCATCCTGAAGAAAGCAAGATTCAAGTTCCTGAAAAGATGAACAATCAAATGAGGTAAAACATGCAACCAATGCAGCGAAAAGCAGGGCTTTTCTGGCATTGGTTGCACTCCTGATCAAAACATGAGGTAAAACATGCAACCAATGCAACACCAGATGATGGGCTACGACCGGGCCATCACCATGTTCTCCCCTGACGGCAGGCTGCTGCAGGTGGAATATGCCAAGAAGACGGTCAGGCAGGGCAGCACCGCCATCGGGATGGTCTGCAAGGACGGCATCATCTTCGTCACCGACAAGCGCGTCGTCGATCCCTTGATCGTCGCGGAGTCCATCGAGAAGATCTCGAAGGTTGATGACCATATCATGGCCACCGCTTCAGGCATCCTCTCCGACGCGAGAGTGCTCATCGAGCGCGCCCAGCTCCGGGCCCAGCAGCACCAAGTCACGTATGACAGCACGATCGACACGATTTCCATCGTCAAGGACATCTGCAACCTCAAGCAGCTCTGCACCCAGTCCGGGGGTCTGAGGCCCTTCGGCGTCAGCCTGTTGATTGCGGGAATAGACGATGAAAACCCTCGTCTCTATGAGACAGATCCGACCGGAATCTTCTTCGAGTACAAGGCGAGCGTCATCGGCGAGGGCGAGCCGGAAATCGAGGAAATTCTCAAAAAGGAATACAATGCTGAGCTGCCGATGGATGACGCGCTGGCTTTGGCGCTCCGCGCGCTGAAGAAGGTGCTCGGCGACAATTTCAGCCTCGAGCGCATCGACGCTGCCTTCATCTCAACCAAGGACCGCAAATATAGGAAATACACTGCCGACGACATCAGCGCGACTTTCCAGGGAAAGAAGCGCCCCACCAAGAAGTGAGACCATGGGCCTAGCAGTGCAGGAGAGAGAGATTGTCGTGCCAGGCGAGACGCTCGCCTCGGGCATGGACCAGCTTCCGGGCGCGGGCACTTACCGCGAGAAAGAGAATATCTACGCGTCACGATTAGGCATAGTTTATCTCGACGGCCGAGCGGTAAAAGTGATTCCGCTTTCTGGCGTGTATGTTCCAAAGCTGGGCGACACGATTGTCTGCAAGGTGATTGATATCACGCTGAACGGATGGCGGCTGGACACGAATTCCGCCTATTCAGCGATGCTGACATTAAAAGACGCAACGTCTGATTACATCAGCCGCGGCGCGGACTTGACGCAATATTATGCGCTGAATGATTACGTTGTATGCAAAGTCGTGAACGTCACCAGCCAGATGCTGGTGGACGTGAGCATGCGGGAGCCCGGGCTCAAGAAGCTCGTCGGCGGGCGCGTCGTGAAAGTCAATACAAATAAGGTGCCGCGCATCATCGGAAAGAAAGGGAGCATGGTGAGCATGATCAAGCAGGCCACGGGTTGCCGCATCGTCGTCGGCCAGAACGGCCTGGTTTGGCTGTCTGGAGACATGGACAATGAATTCCTCGCTCTTGAAGCCATCAGGCTGATCGAGCAGAACTCGCATCATGCTGGCCTCACCGGCACCATAAAATCCTTCCTGGAAGAAAAGACAGGCAAGAAAATCGTGGAGGTTGAGCATCATGAGTGAACGACATGACGGCAGGCGGCCAGATGAGCTGCGGCCGATCGAGGCCAAGGTGGGCGTGATCAAGAACGCAGTCGGCTCCGCCTATTTCAAGATTGGCAACACTTGGGCTTATGCCGCCGTATACGGCCCAAGGAATCTTTTTCCGAGGTTCCTCCAGGACCCGAGCAAGGGCATCCTCAGGTGCAATTACAACATGATGCCATTTTCTGGCTCGGGAGAGCGCGTGCGGCCAGGGCAGAACAGGCGCTCCAAGGAGATTTCCTTTGTGACACAGAAGGCGCTGACTCCCATATTGGATCTTTCGGAATACCCGAATTCTGTCGTTGATGTGTTCATCGAACTTCCGCAGACAGAGGCGGGGTCGCGCTGTGCGGGCATCTGCGCCGCGAGCATGGCCCTGGCAGACGCTGGATTGGTGATGAAGGACTTGGTTAGCGCCGTGAGCGTGGGGAGGAATGGCGACATGCTGATGGTGGACATCGATTATTTCGAGGAAGCCTATGAGGAGGGCCCGGCCGCCGACATGCCTATGGCTTTTGTCAACCGCACGGGCGAGATCACGCTGCTCCAGATGGACGGCGAAGTCACGAAAGAGATGCTGCAGGAGGCGCTGAGGATGGGAAGAGGGGCGTGCAGGCAGATTTACGAGATCCAGAAGCAGGCTCTCAAGGATAAGTATAAGGGTGGTAGGGGTGGTAACGATGAGTAACGAACTGCGTTCCTATATCATCCGCCTTCTGGACAAGGGGAAGCGCATGGATGGCCGCGCTCCCCTGGAATACAGGCCAATCAAGCTGGAGTATGGCTACACAAAGACGGCTGAGGGCAGCGCGAAGATCATCGTCGGCGAAACCGAGATGATCGCCGGGGTAAAGCTGGAGGTTTCCCAGCCGTATCCAGACGCTCCTGACATGGGCACGATCATGGTGGGGGCGGAGCTGATTCCCTTGGCCAATCCGGATTTTGAGCAGGGCCCGCCCTCAATCGAGGCCGTGGAGCTTGCGCGTGTTGTGGATAGGGGAATTCGCGAGAGCAAGGCCCTGGACTTCAGGAAGCTGTGCCTCGAGGCAGGCGAGAAAGCCTGGACCGTCATGATTGATTTGGTGCCGCTGAACAGCGACGGCGGATTGTTTGACGCTTCGGCGCTTGTGGCGCTGGCGGCGCTGAAAGACACCAAATTTCCCTCGTATGACGGCAAAAGCATCGATTACAAGGCCCCGACTGAACAGCGGCTTGAGGTCGAGAAGGAGCCGATCGCAGTGACGGTATACAAAGTTGGGCCACACTTTGTTTTGGATCCTACTGCCGAGGAGGAGAAGGAGATGGATGCTCGGCTGACAATCACCTCCACTGCTAACGGCGAGCTCTGCGCCCTGCAGAAGGGCGGGGACTATGCGCTGACCGAGCAGGATATCCTGCAAATGGCCGACATCGCGCTGGAGAAGGCCGCGGAGCTCCGCAAGTTCCTGTAGGCGTCACTATGGAAAACCTGACCAAATATGAGAAGGCGAGGATCATCGGCTCGCGCGCCCTGCAGATCAGCATGGGAGCGCCTTTCCTCGTGAAGCTGGACGAGAAGGAGCTGGAGCGCATCCGCTTCAACCCCGTAGAGATCGCGAAGATCGAGTTCGAGAAGGGCGTGATCCCGATCACTGTGAAGCGGCCGCATCCCAAGTCTAGGTATGTCGAAGATGGCTCAGCCCCTGCGTGAGGTCACCCGGGAGAAGCTGGCCAGGTATTTTTCTCTGACGGGCGAGGCCTTGAAGATGGCCAAAGCCTCTGCCAACCGCACTGCCCTTGCTTCTGAACGCGCCGATTTCCTGGACATGATCCAGAGATATTATGACGACGCGAGGCACTTCGAGGGGAAAGGCGATTTCGTCAACGCTTTTGCCGCGCTCAGCTACGCCCATGGCTGGCTCGACGCCGGAGCGCGATTAGGGCTATTTGACGTGCATGATTCAAAATTGTTTACGGTGGACTGAATGGACATAAAGAAGAGGGAACAGATTTTCTTTATGTTCATGTCGCTCCTTCTCACCCTATTCCAAATTATCGTCTATCTCAAACTTTGCACGTGGCCGACAGCGCGCGATTTCAATCTCTTACTTCTCCTCATCGCCCTCAT
>JAGVXW010000032.1:0-1707 GCA_018303575.1 Candidatus Woesearchaeota archaeon | reverse complement strand
TCTATCTCATTTACATAGCGATTGTCGCCGGCGGATTTGTCGAGGCCTTGCTCAATCCCAACGTGAACTGCGACGGAACGATTTTTGTGGGGATGAAGGAATTTCTCTGAGCCGAAACGCTTAAAGCGAGAAATCAAGATTAAGCGATCGTGCACAGCACTTCGGAGTCCTCAATCTTTCCCGGCGCTTCGCGGATGAAATCCTGTCCCTGGAGGATGGGATGGGCACGCCTGCCGGCGGAGAACCGGGGAGCTGGACGCTGATAACTCCACTTTCAGCACGCGCGCTGAACTCAAATCCTTGAATCTTAGAAAGCGATTCTTTGTCGAGCCGCAGAATCTGCGATGCGTCAAATAAGCGTATCCCCATGATGAACCCTTCTGTGTCCATATCAATCACAAGTTCATCAAACTCAAGAGAGGTGGAATAGTCTCTCTCTTTTATCTTGAAAAAGAGGATATCGTGCCTGGAGTCGTAGGAATAGGCGCCCCTTCCGATTGCGTTAAGGTGTTTTTTCATGGTGAAATATTGAGAGTTTACCGGAATGCATGAAGGTGACAATCTCAACCTTCTGGTCCGTGATTTCGAGGATGATTTTAAGATACCCATTCTTCCGGCGGGAATATGTGCCGATTCGGCCATTCTGCTGGATGCCCGCGAGAGCGGGCGATTCCTGAGCGATAGGCCTTTTGAGGTCGGATTCCTTAAATACGTTGGGCGAGGCTCAACGTGTAGAGCGCATGGGAGCAAAGGGTAATTTCCTTGCCCCGGACCAACTCACGGAATGCGGCGGGGCCGAGGAGATGGATGATTCGGATCATCAGTGCTCCTTATGTGGCCGCCAGCAGTTCCGCATCCGCGAGAAACCCTTCCTTCTTGATGTCTTCGACGATGTAATGGATCTCAAGGTTGTGGATCGTGAATTTCTGCTCGAGATTTTCCAGGAAATCCTCCATCTGGCGGATGGTGACGAAGACAATCTCGACCATGTAGTCGAAGCCATTGTTGATCTTGCAGAAGGTGTTGACATTTTGATGCTTGGAGAGATATTCCCTGAGCATCTCCCGGCAGCGCATGTCGGTCTTGATGAGCACCTGGGCCCGCGTGGCAAAGCCGAGCCTGCTGAAGTCCAGCAGCGTGATGTGGCCGCGGATAACCTTCCCTTCATATTCCCGGAGCCGGTCCCAGATTGTCGAGATCGGCACCCGTGTTGCCTTGCTGATGTCGCTTAATTTCACCCTCGCGTTCGTGCGCAGGGCGCTTAAAATCTTCAAATCCCTTTGCTGTATCATGGCATCCCCTCCGTGATACCTGCTCTTCTCTAGAGGGGATATCGATAAATAACTGCAGGTTAAGGATTATATAGGGCTTTATAGAGCTTAAGCGCATTTCCTATAAAAGTATTTAAAGCGCCGGCCACAGAGAAGAGCTATGAGACTCGTGTGGCTGGGGCTCGTGCTTTTGTTCATTGCCTGCGCGCCAGTGACCCAGCCTCAGACTGATACAACCCCTGAGGTGAGCACCATGAAACTTTCATCCCCCGCGTTCCAGCACAACGGAAAGATCCCGGCGAAATATACGTGCCAGAGAGAGGACATCAACCCGCCTCTAGTAGCTTAACAATTTATATATGAAACATTTATATAGGAGTAGCTCTTAAGATAGGGCATGCTACATCTAAAACTGAAAAAACAGGAAAGACAACTG
>JAGVXW010000024.1 GCA_018303575.1 Candidatus Woesearchaeota archaeon | reverse complement strand
CGACGATGCAGTCCCCTGGAGGGACATAGGAATCGGGATAGGGAACATATTCGAAGTCTGAGAGCTCCCTGCCGTTGACATACACTTTCAGGGTTCCGGGGCCTTCAGCGCACGCGTCCCCATCCTGCTTTTCGACCAGGCCCTTGTCCGAGGGATAAGCGAATCGGCCGGGCGCAAGCTCTCCGCCGATTTTCTCGAAATATTCATGGAGGGAAACATCCTCCAGCTCGCGCACCGCGCCCTCGATGTGCATGCGGCTGTCGTCGTGCTCGTGCAGCAGCGGATCCCCCACTCTGTTGGCCATAAATTCAGGGTCCCCGAGATCCAGCCGCTCGCCGCAGACCTCGACGATATAATCCGCATGCCAATGCACCGGGCCCTTGGTGACGGATTCGAGATTTTCCCTGATCGTGGAGAAGCCCATGAACAGCGTCGGTGCGAGGACGAAGAGGCAGATCGCGATGAAGAGTATCTTCTTCTGCCCCGCGGTCAGCTTCCTTTTGACGAGAGCCACGATGACCAGGGCGACCAAAAAAACCGCCGAGAGCTTCAGGAAGGAAACGGCAGGAGACGCGGCCTCCTCAACGCCGCCATGGCCGAACACGGAGGCGCCCAGACTGGCGGCCGCGAGCACCCAGACAAGGAGCTTCATCAGCAGAAGGGACAGGGTTTCTTCTTTCCTTTGTCCATCAGACACCTCTTTGAATGGCAAGGATTTTTATATCCCGACATTATATAAAGCTTGCGATGCGATACGACGTCATTTTGATCGGAGGGGGGACCGCTGGGCTGGCCGGCGCGTTCCGGCTGGCGGAGGCGGGCAAAAGGGTGCTGCTCGCTGAGCCGAAAGCGCTCGGGGGCACCTGCCTGAACACGGGTTGTATCCCTTCCAAAGCGATGCTCCACGCGTCAGGGCTGTATGCGCATATTCAATGCGCGGAAACTTTTGGCATCGCGGCCTCGCCTCAAATCAAGTTCTCCAAGCTCATGGCGCGCGTTCGAAGCTTCGTGACCGCAGGCCAGGAGCATATCGAAAAGAGCATCCGGCATCCGCATCTCACCCTTCTGCGCGAAAAGGCCCGGCTGGCCGGCAACGGGAAAGTGGAGATTGCCGGCAAAATCTATACTGCGAAGCGCATCATCATCGCGACAGGGTCGATCAACCATCCGCCCCCTATCCCCGGCCTTGAAAAAGTGGGATATTACACAAACGAGAACATCCTCGAGCTGAAGAAGCTGCCGAAGAGGGTGGCTTGCATCGGCGGCGGGTATATCTCGATGGAATACGCAACGTTTTTCAGCCAGCTGGGCTGCAAGGTGATGGTGCTCGAATCCGCTCCGCACGCGCTCGGGATGCTGGATGACGACGTCAGAAAGGAACTCCTTGAGCTGAACTCCAAAATCACCATCCAAACGAAAATAAAAATCAGGAGGATACGTGAATCTCGCGGGCATATCGCGGTAGAAACCTCAAAAGGCACACTGCTTGTCGACGCGCTCATCGTCGCGACAGGACGGGCGCCCAACACCGCCGGGCTCAACCTCGCGTCAGCCAACGTCGATACGGATGAGAAGGGAGCAATCAAGGTCGACAATGAGTTCCGCACATCGAATCGTAGGGTGTATGCAGTGGGCGACTGCACGGGCAAGGCGATGTTCGCGCACACGGCCAAGCGCGAAATTCATTTTGTTGTGAACACTTTGCTGCTGGAGCCGAGGCGCGAGGCCAATCTCGATCTCGTGCCGTGGGTCGTCTTCACATCGCCGCCTGTCGCGAGGCCAATCTCGATCTCGTGCCGTGGGTCGTCTTCACATCGCCGCCTGTCGCCGGAGTCGGGCTGTCAGAAGGGGGGGCGAAGGAAAAAGGATTCCGCCACGGCGTGCTCAAGGCGAGCTTTTCCGATGTCGGGAGGGCGGCCATCCTCGGCGAGGAAAAGGGCTGCGACCGTGTCGCAGCTCCGCAACGTCATCCACGCGCATCCAACTCTTTCTGAGATCTTCGGGGAACTGGAATAAGATTAAAAAAAGAAATTAATAAAAAGCAATTGGCAGCAACATCACATGTCCATGTCGCCGGGGTTCGGCATCTTCGGGGCTTCCTTGCTTCCGGAGCCGGCGATGACATCGTCGATTCGGAGGATCATCACCGCGACCTCGGCGGCGCTGCTCACGGCCTGCGTCTTGATCTTCAGTGGCTCTATGACTCCCCGCTTCCAAGCATCCATCGGCTTGCCGGTGAAGACGTCAATGCCTATCCACTTCCCGCCTTTGTCATGCTGGGCCTTCAGTTCAGTGAGAACGTCTATCGGGTCGAGCCCCGCGTTCTCGGCGAGCGTCCTCGGGATGATGTCCATGGCGTCGGCAAAAGCGTGCACGGCGAGCTGCTCCCTTCCGGAAAGGCCCTGGGCGTACTTGCGGAGCTCACGGCCGAGCTCGATTTCCGGCGCTCCGGCTCCGGCCACAACCTTGCCGTTCGACAGCGCGGCCGCGACATCGCCGATAGCGTCCTCCATCGCGCGCTTCACTTCGTCCACGACATGCTCGGTGCCGCCGCGGATGAGGATGGTGACAGCCTTCGGGTTCTTGCACTCCTTGACATAGGTCATCTGCTCGTCGCCGACGCGCACTTCCTCCACGACGCCGGCCCGGCCCAAGTCGCTGGCGGAAAGATCCTTGAGATTGGTCACGAGCTTCGCGCCCGTGGCCCTCGCGAGCGCGTCCATGTCCGACTTCTTCGCCCTCCTCACCGCATACACCCCGGCCTTGGCGAGAAAGTGCTGGGCGATGTCGTCAATGCCCTTCTGGCAGATGAGCACGTTGGCGCCGGATTTGACGACATAATTCACCTTGTCGCGGATCATCTTCTCCTCCTGGTCGAGGAACATCTGCAACTGGCTGGGGTCGGTGATCTGGATCTTGGCATCAATCTCGGTGTTCTTGATCTCGATGGCGCTGTCCACGAGCGCGATCTTCGCGTTCTTCACGCTCGCCGGCATGCCGGAATGCACGCGCTCCTTGTCGAGCACGATGCCCTCGATGAGCTCGGAATCCTCGACGCTCGCTCCCACCTTCTTCTCGAGCTTGATGTTTTCCTTGTCGATGAATGACCTGTTCTCCTGCCGCTCGAGCACCGCCCTGACGGCCTTCACGGTGAGGTCTGCCAGGCTGTCCTTCGCGTTCTCGGCGCCCTTGCCCGTCATGGCGGTTGTGGCGATCTTTTTCAGCGAGGCCTCGTCCTTCTCTGACACGTCCTCGGCCATCTTCAGGAGCACTTCCTGCGCCCGGTGCTCGGCGAGCCTGTAGCCGCGCGCAATAACGGTAGGATGCACATTCTGGTCGATGAGCGCCTCGGCGTTCTTGAGGAATTCGCCGGCGAGCACAACAGCTGTTGTTGTGCCGTCGCCCACCTCGTCTTCCTGCGTCTTGGCGATCTCCACCATCATCTTCGCGGCGGGATGCTCGACCTGGATCTCCTTGAGAATTGTTACTCCGTCATTGGTGACGATGACGTCGCCCATGCTGTCGACGATCATCTTGTCCATGCCCTTGGGGCCGAGCGTCGTGCGCACGGTCTCGGCCACGAGCTTGGCGGCCATGATGTTGTTCTTCTGCGCGCTCCTTCCCGTGGTGCGCTGGGTCCCTTCCGGGAGGATGAAGATAGGCTGTACTTGGTTGGTCATAGGAATCTACCCCCTTTCTGTTGTAGGAGAGTGGGAAGAAAAAGCGATTTATAAAGATTGCTCTTGGCTCAGAGGTGCCTTGCCAATCTGAGCATCCCCTCTTCCCGGCTGGCAAGTAAGTCTTGGATCCGCTCCAAGATCCCCCCCTGTTCGAAGATGACGAGGCGGGGGGTCTCGTCACGAATGGGGCCGTCAAGGCCATCCAGCCGGCGCATGTACCGTCGAAGGCTTTTATCAACCCTTCTCCTCGTGGAGTCAGGCCATATCCTGCCCGCGCTCATCTCAAAGACCTCCCCCTCTGCGGTGATGTACAAGGCACGCAAAATCCGCCCGATATTGTACTGCGTCCTGACCACAGCAAGATTAGGCACACGCATGCCAAGCTCTCGCATCCTCCCTGAGTTATATCCGGGCTCCCAAGATGCCAAAAGCACCCGGTCTCGCGAACCGCAGTCTTCCCAGCCGCTTGGCATGACGTCGTTCAGAAAATGGCCAACCACAGAATCCTCAAGCGGCATTCCTGATCTGTCCGCGCTCGGGATATCCAGCCTCACCAGAAATCTGTACCTGAGGCGGCTAGGGTCGCCTTCATAGACCACATGAAGCAACCTGTCAGTGCCCCTATGATAGGCCGTCACCGTGTAATAGCCATTGTCTTGGTATGCGCCCTTCTCCACGCAAATGAGACCCCCCACCTTTAGGGCTTTTTCCGTTTGCAGCATCTTGGGCGTTTACAAGTGAACAATCTTATAAAAATGTATGTCATTTGGGGAGGCACAGCGCAAAAAGTATATATACTCGCGGGCCCTGGCACTCCCTATGAGCGACAACTGGCCGCGCGTCACGAACAAGAGGGAGGAAGAACTGAGCCGCGTGGCCAACATGCTCTTCAGCAAGGGCCTGGCGGCCTCGCTCTGGGACGCCCAGGAGAAGGCCAAGGACATCATCGGCCTCGGGGGAAGCCAGGTGCCCAAGGAGGAGTCCAAGATCCAGGTGGAGTCTGTCCTTCAGGGGGCAGGCTTCAGCACTTCCCAGCTTGTCGAGGCAGCCCAAAAGGAGCACGAGGAAAACCAGCAGGTGATGGCGGCGGCCATGAAACAGTACCATGGGGGCGCTGTGTTCACCGACGCCCTGCCGATGGACAAGACCGTTTCTGAAGTCATGGGAGTGGAGCCGGCGCCTGAGCCATTGACTCCGGAAGCGCAGCCCACGACGCAACAGGCTCCTGTGAAAGAAACCATTCCTGAACCTGCCCCCGAAGCAGCTCCTGAGAAGAAGCATGAGGATGACGAATTGTACAAGGATTTCGAGGGCTAATGTTTAAATATACGGGTTTCTTGCCTAAGTTATGAAGCGCCGGGTCATTCTCATTATCCGCGATGGGTGGGGGGAGGGCAAGGATTACGAGGGCAATGCTATCACCCATGCCAAGACGCCGAATCATTTCTACTACAAGAGCCACTATCCTTATTGTATTCTGCACTGCAATGGAGAGCATGTCGGAAATCCAGAGGGCGCGATGGGCGGCTCAGAAGTAGGGCACCTCACGATCGGCGCCGGCAGAATCGTCTGGCAGCCCTTAGCGCTCATCAACAAGGAGATTAGGGAAGGGGGTTTCTTCAAGAACAGGGTTTTTCTTGACGCAATCAATCACTGCAAGAAGCATCATTCGCGGCTACATCTCGACGGCCTGCTCACCGAGGTTGGCATCCATGCGCACATCGGGCATCTGTTCGCCTTGCTCGATCTCTGCAAAAAAGAAGGATTCCGCGACGTGGTTGTGCATCTCACGCTCGATGGCAGGGACATGCCGGAGAAAAGCGCGCTTCCCCTCATCGAGCAGCTGGAAAAGAAACTCAAAGAGCTTGGATTCGGAGCCATCGCCAGCGTCGTCGGCCGCTACTATGCTATGGACAGGGACAAGAACTGGGACCGGACGCGGAAAGCGTACGATTTGATTGTAGAAGGAAGAGGCTTTGAGGCGAGGAGCGCGAAAGGGGCGGTCGAAGAGGCTTACAAACGCGGGGACAAGACAGATTATTATGTGCAACCCGCCATCATTAGGAAAGACCTCACCCTAAAAGATAACGATGCCTTTATCTGGTACAATTTCAGGAGCGACAGGAGCAGGCAGATCACCGCGATGCTCAACCGGTTGCCCTATTGCACCGCGCTGCCGGAGAAATCAGTGAAGCTTCATTATGCGTGCATGTCGGTTTATGAGGACCAGTGGAAGTTTCCCGTGGCCTATACCCAGCAGACCGTGCCCCACAATCTCGGGCAGGTGCTCGCAAAGCACGGACTCAAGCAGCTCCGGATTTCTGAAACAGAAAAATATCCCCACGTTACTTTCTTTTTCAACTCTCAGATTGAGCAGCCAAATCCCGGGGAGGACAGGTTGCTGGTGCCTTCTCCGAAGGTTCCAAGCTACGACCAGAAGCCGGAGATGTCTGCCTATGAGATTACTGACGAGCTCCTCAAGCGCATGGGCAAATATGACTTCATACTCGTGAATTACGCCAATGCAGATCTCGTCGGCCACAGCGGCGTGTTCAAGGCGGTCGTGAGGGCGGTGGAAGTTGTGGATGAGTGCGTAGGGAAAGTGGTCAAGAAGGCGCTCGAGGAGGACTATGTTGTCTGCCTCATGGCGGATCACGGCAACGCAGATCACATGCTCCACGACAGCGGCGAGGTGGACCCGAGCCACGCATACAATCCTATCCTATTCCATCTGATTTCCAATGACGAAAAGCTCAAGAAAGCGAAGCTTCTGCGGGCAGGACTTCAGGACATCGCCCCCACAATCCTCGGTCTCATGGGCGTTCCCCAGCCCAAGGAGATGACCGGAAAGAGCCTTATTTCTTCGTGAGCAGAGCCGCGCCGACAATTCCCGCGTCTTCCACCTTTGCAGTCTCTATTTTAACGGGAAAGAGCGCCCTTTTCTTGATTTCAGCGAACATCGCTTCTCTAAACTTCGAGAAGGCCTTGCTCTTTCCTCCGGCCAGGACGATTATTTCAGGACGCAAAAGATTCACGAGATTGGAGATGCCGATACCGAGATATTCCCCGAACTCATCCACCTTCTCTTTTTTTGTTCCGTTCTCAAGATCCAACGAGAGGAGCGACTCCAGGCAGCCATCATTGCCGCAGCATTTTGATTTCTTTCCTTTGTAATCTATCGTCATGTGACCCGCTTCCGCGGGATGGAGCTTGCCGTCGATGACAATTCCGGAGCCGACGCCAGTACCAAGCGTGAGACAAATCAGATTCTTCGATTTTCTTGCCTGAGCTTCCGCCCACGCGGCGCAGGCGGCGTCATTATTGGCAACCACGTTTCCAAGCGTTTTGAAATCAAATCCAGATAGAGGGAGATTTGGGCAATATGTCACTTTGGTGCCGTCGATGATGCCCGGGCAGCCAATGCCAATCCTGTCAGCGTGAGCAAAGGCGATGATGTTCTTCAAGGCCCGGACGATATCTTCCCTGCTCTTGGGTGCTGGAATCTCAACCTTGTCCTTCACGCGATAGCCGGAGACGAAGCCCGTTTTGATGGTAGTGCCGCCGATGTCGATGCCGAGAACTGACATATCCCTCTTTACAGGCGACGCTTATAAAAAGGTTTCCACAACCCTTTTATAACGATTGGTACCCACTTTTCCCATGCAGCTTTCCGATATTAGAAGCAAGATTCCTGAAAAACTTTCTACTATTCTATCTAAAGACATTCAAGGTCTCAGGCCGGCGCAGGAAAAAGCGATCAATGCTGGCCTGCTCGACGGCAAGAGCCTCTTGGTCTGCACCCCGACTGCCTCGGGCAAGACCTTAATCGCAGAACTGGCGGCGGCAAAAAACATTCTTGAGGGGAAGGGAAAGGCCATCTACATCGTCCCGCTCAAAGCGCTGGCGTCTGAGAAATACAAGGAGTTCAGCGCAAAATACAAAGGCATGTTCAGCATCGCGCTTTCCATCGGCGACCTGGACTCCGCGGAGCCGGGACTGGCGGAAAAGGATTTCCTTTTTGTCACAAGCGAGAAACTGGACTCGCTCATCAGGCACCACGCTCCCTGGCTGCGGCAGGTGAAGACAGTTATTGTGGACGAGATACATCTGCTCAATGATCCTGAGCGCGGGCCGACGCTGGAAATCCTCATCACGCTCCTGAAGCAGCTCCTGCCGAAGATGCAGCTCCTAGGATTGTCGGCGACCATCGGGAATCCTGAGGAACTCGCCTCCTGGCTGGGCGCGGAATTAGTTCTTGATGACTGGCGGCCGGTGAAGCTTGAAGAAGGGGTGTATCTGGCCGGAGACCTGACGTTTCACACTAGTACAAGGTAGGCGCGACAATCTCATAGATGAGGGCAATCAGAGCAAAAATGACGATGGGGATAATGACACAAACGGCCGCCTTTACGAGACTGATCTCATGGACTTCTTTTGCGACCCGGGCAAAGCTCGACAGCATCCAGATGCTCAGCACGAAAGCTATGATCTTTCCAACAAGAGGCAGAAGCTGAAGAGGAACCAACCAGGAGATGATTGACGTGTAGAAGAGCGGCCTGATGATTTGCCCGAATGCCGCCTTCCCACCGAAAAGCTTGGCCAGCCAATGCACAGGCGCCCCGAGCAGGATGACGCCGATGAGGGCACCGATTGGAGACAGGATAAGCGTGAACGCACTTTCTCCCTGAAACGCTTTCAATGCGCCGACGATGAGCCCGCTTATCACCGTGATGGATATCCCCTTCTGGAGCGCCTGCTCGTCCTTCGACGCTTCTAGAATCGCTTTCCGCTCTAGAAAAGCAATTTGCACCGCCCTCTGCAAATCGAATGTCATTCAAGTCTCCAAGCCAAGGCTTTGCATGAACTCCTCCTTGCTGAAGGGCTTTAAATCTTTGTACTCCTGCCCTGTGCCGAGGAAAAGGATGGGCTTCTGGGTCACGTAGCTCACGGACAAAGCAGCGCCCCCTTTCTCGTCGATATCGGCCTTCGCGAGGATGATGCCGTCAATGCCGATTGCCTCATTGAACTGCTCCGCCTGCTCGATGCAGTCATTCCCAGTTATGGCTTCTCCGACAAAAATTTTCAGGTCAGGCTTGGCCACGCGGACGATCTTCTTCATCTCGTCCACCAAGTTTGTGTTTGAATGCAGGCGGCCGGCGGTGTCGATGAGCACGGCGTCCATATCCTTTGCTTCAGCGTATTTTATCGCGTCAAACGCGACAGCCGCGGGGTCTGAGCCATACTCCTGCCTGATCATTTTCACCCCGAGATTGTCCGCATGGATTTGAAGCTGGTCGATGGCTGCAGCGCGGAACGTGTCGGCCGCCGCAAGTACCACCTTCTTCTTATTGTCGAGCAAATATTTCGTGATTTTCGCGATGCTCGTCGTCTTTCCCGAGCCGTTGATGCCGACGAAGCAGATGATGAAGGGCTTCTTCCTGCCCATCGCATCAAGCAGGTCAATGGGGGGAACATTTAGCACGTCCGAGACACCCTTGGACAAGGCTTGCTCAATGGTTTCCTCCACCTTGCCCCGGTGGATCGGCACGTCAACGAGCATTTTCTTAAGGTCATCCTTCAGCTTCTCAATCACGCCCATCGCGACGTTATTTTCCAGCAGCCCGACCTCAAGCTCCCAGAACAGCTCATCGAATTTTTCGGCGCTGATTTTTTTCGTGACGATCTTCTCGGTCAGCGCAGCGAAAAAGCCTTTCTTTTCGGCAGGCGCAGAGATCTTCCCCTCTTTCTTGGGCGTTGGGATCTCCTTTATGGGGGCTTTCTCCGGCAAGATAATCGGTGGCTCTTCCCCGATTTCCGGCGCCTCCTCAATCATCTTCGCGATGTCAGGCGCTTCTTTGCCAGCCGGCTCTTCCCTCGCAGGAAGCTCATTCAAGTCCTTGTCTTCGCTGAAGGAAGCGATTTCCTCACGATGTGATTCAGGCGCCGCGGGTTCTGGACTCTTGGCTAGCGGTTCTATCTCCTCCTTCGCCGGTTTCTCTTCGATAACCGGCTCAACAGCTTCAGGAGCGGGCTTTTGGACTTCGACTTCCGGCTCTTCCTTTTTCCTGAAGAGCTTGCTGAAGAATCCGCGTTTCTCCTCTTTGGAAAGGGCAGCAGACGGCTCTGCTGCAGCCTTTGGAGAAACAGGAACCTCGACGACTTCCTCCTTCGCCTCCTCATCAATCTTCTTGGTGAGCGCAGCGATGCCCTGCTTGAGCTTTTCCCTGAGAAACTTAAACATCTGCGAGCTCCTTTTCGATCTGGGCTGCGCGGGAGACGAGCTTGTCAATGTTCTGCGCGAGCGCGACGCGGAACTCCTGCAATTCATCCTTCTGCTTCTCGATTAGCGCGCGTGTCTCGGCTATGGAGCGGTCCACCACGACCCCGGCGCCGACGTTCAATAAGAGCTTCTCCGGCTTCTGGAGCGTGGCCCGGGCAAAAATTCCATTGTTGAAG
>JAGVXW010000023.1 GCA_018303575.1 Candidatus Woesearchaeota archaeon | reverse complement strand
ATAGCCGGCTCCGACTCCGGCGGCGGCGCTGGAATCCAAGCGGATTTGAAGACCTTCGCCGCTCTCGGCGTGCACGGCTCCTCTGCCATCACCGCGCTCACCGCCCAGAACACTATCACTGTCACCGGTGTCCATAACGTCCCTGCAGAGTTCATCACGAAACAGATCGACACGGTGATGGATGATATCGGCGCCGACGCGATCAAGATCGGCATGCTCTCCAATACCGAGATCATCGGGACTGTCGCATCCTCAATCAGGAAGCATCATTTCAAGAATGTCATCCTCGATCCCGTCATGGTCGCGGCGAGCGGCGGCAAGCTGTTGCAGGATGACGCGATTGACGCGCTCAAGAAGGAGTTGATTCCTCTCGCTACCCTTATTACCCCCAACCTTCCCGAAGCGGAAGTCCTGCTCGATCATCCAATCAAGACAGTTGAAGATATGAAAAAGTCCTCAAAGGAACTCCTGAAACTGCATTGCAAAGCCGTCCTCCTGAAGGGCGGCCACTTGGAAGGGAAAAAGGTGGTGGACGTCTTCACCGACGGAAAAAAAGAATTCATCGTGGAACATGAGAAGCTTCACAAGGAAGGCCACGGCACCGGCTGCACGCTCTCCTCAGCGATTGCCGCATATCTGGCACTGGGCTCTTCCCTTGAAGAGTCTGTTAGGAAAGCCATCGCATACGTCATAGGCGCCCTGGAGCACGGCTATCCAGTCGGAAAGAAGAACGTCGTCCTCAATCACTTCTGGATGAAGTGAAATGCTCGTATCCTCGGGATGGTATTCTCAGGTTTCTTCCTTGATATCTTATCTGTATCTTCTTCTTGCTTGTGATTTCACCAATCAGAAATCCAGGGGTTTTTCCAAGTGATTCCTCAGGAAGCGTGTAGAGCAAGGCATATTCCTCTCCGCTTGAAAGCGCATAACGCACCGCGTCCTCGCCCAAGGCAGAAGCGACTTGTTGCGCACACTCTTCAATCGGCAGGTTGTCGGCATACACTTTTGCTCCCACCTTGCTCGCATCGCAAAGATGGCCCAAGTCAGCGAGAAGCCCATCCGAAATGTCAATCATCGCCGTCGCGTAAGGGGCTATTTTTCTGGAGCGCATATCCGCTTGAGGATAGAGAAATCTCTGCAGCGCCCATTTGAATCTTTTCTTTCTTTGTAAGCATCGTAATCCGGCCAGCGCCCCGCCGACAGGCCGGGAAACAAGGAGAAAATCTCCCGGCTTCGCCCCGCTTCTGAGGACAGGCTTGGAAGCCTCCCCGGTCATCGCGACAGAAACAACGATCTGCTTCCCTTCGGCAAGATTCCCGCCAGCAATCTCCACATGATATTTTTTCGCGGCTCTTTTCATCCCCGTATACATCCTCATCACAAAGGAAACCGGAAGAGAAGCCGGAAGAACAAGGGAGACAAGCGCATATTTCGGAATCCCTCCTTTGGAAAGCACGTCGCTGACGTTGGATTCGATCGCCTTCATGCCAATTTGCTCGGGCGTGAGCCATGCTCTCCTGAAATGCGTGCCTTCCACAAGCGCGTCAGTTGTCAGCAACTCCCATCCTTTCACAGGCGGAACAACCGCGCAGTCATCCCCAATCCTTTTCCCCACCGATCCGAGCTGCTTTCTGATTTTCTCAATCAGCCCGAACTCGCTGAGGGAGGATAGCCTCATAGCTCAACGCCCTCTTTCCTCAGCTTCTTGAAATCAAAGGGCTCGCGTTTCGACAGCGCCCGAAGGATGAGCGAAACTCCGATCGGCACGATCGTGGCCAGCACGAAGCTCCAGAGGAGGCTTCCCGGAAGCGGAATTCCAAGGAGCGAGGTCACGCTAGCTCCGAAATCAGGGGTGGGGAAAAATGCGGCTCCGGCAGCAAGTCCGAAGATGCTCGCCAGCACAGCTGCGCCTCCGCTGAACCTTTTCTCATAGAGCCCGTAAAACGCGGGGAACGCTACAGCCACGCACACCAGATCCGCGATGAGGAAGAGGTAGAGCACGCTCAGCGCTTGCTGTGCCACAAGGATGGACAGCCCGCCGATTACCAGCGTGAACAGCTGCGCCATGCGAAGCATCTTTTTCCGGTCCACATTCGGCTTTATCCGGAAAAGGTCGATGGTGAACAGGCTCACGAGGCCGTTCAGCAGCGTATCCACGCTGCTCATCACCAGCGCAACAGCCAGGATCATCGTCGTAACTACCAGCCAAAAAGGAGTCCGGCTGACGATAAAGCTGAACAGCGCAATGGAAGGGCTGGTATCCACACCCGAAGCGATGGAGAACAGCCCAAAGGCCCCGACCAAAAGAATCATCGGAACGACGATCCATCCGGCGACCAGGTAGGATCGTTTCATCACCTTTTCGCTTTTCGCAGTGAACACGCGCTGCCAGTAGCCGTGGTGGAAGAGATTGGCGCCGACAATCGCGATCACCAGCACCAGCGCAGTGCCCCAGCCGGAGCTCCAGTCGAGGATATTCGGGGCCAGGAGCTCAGTTTTGTCAAGAACTGCAGCCGCGCCTCCGGCGAAAACCAAGCTCGCGACAAAGACGATGGCGAGGCAAGGCAGGATGACCCAGCTTTGCACTAGGTCTGTGAAGATGCTTGCCTTCAGCCCGCCGATCACCACATAAGCCAGCGTGCCCAGGCCGATGATGAGCGCTGTAGCGCCAAGCGGCACGCCGAAAGCCAGTTGCGCTGCCAGGGAAATGCCCGTCATCTCCGCAGCGAGGAACACGCCCATATAGAGCACAGTCACAGCCAGCACGAAGAGATACATCCCTTTTCCGTATCGGTGCAGGACGAATTCGTTGAGCGTGCTGCCTTTGGGCATGGCTCTCCTGAGCCGCATCCCAAGCCACGCGAAGACCCAGATGGCAGCAGCGCTTCCCAACGCATAGCCAAGCAGTGCCACAATGCCATCCAGAATTGTAGACTCCGCCGGGCTGAAGAGGATCCAGCCGCCCATGGCCGACGCGACAATGGTCAGCGTGTTCGCCCAAAAGCGGGTGCTCTTCCTGGCGACGAGAAAGCTTTCAAGATTAATCTTGCTCTTCCAGCTGTACCAGACCCCCAGCAACGCAAACACCAGCGCTGTTCCCAGAACAATCCATATTCCGTTCATAGTTTCACCTCATGAATCTTATGCGCGAAGGCAGCCGTAGCCGCTCTGACGTCTTCTGCCTCTACGACCGCTGAAATCACGGCGATGCTTGTGGCCCCTGCGGAAAGGACTTCATCCACATTCTCCAGCTTTATCCCCCCAATCGCCACAAATGGGATCTTCAAGACAGGCGCCAGCGCCCGAATCAATCCGACCCCGACTGGATTCGGCTTCTTCCTCGTCGGGAAAATGGGCCCGATGCTGATGTAGTCAGCGCCTTCCTTCACTGCGTTCAAGGCCTGTTCCCCGGAATGCGTGCTCTTGCCGATCTTCATCTTCCCCACGATCTTCCTCGCCTCGGCGATCGGCATGTCTTCCTGCCCGAGATGCAGCCCATCTGCCCCCACTTCCTTTGCGATGTCAGGATAATCGTTCACAACAAAGAGCACCTCATGTGTGTGGCAGAGCTTGCGGAGTTTTTTCGCCTCCTCTCTATATCTTTCCTTGCTCCACTCCTTCTCCCTCAGCTGGACAATATCCACCCCGCCTTTGATGGCCTCCCGCACGATCTCCGCATTCGTCCTGCCCTTGGAGAGATTCGATTCCGTCACAAGGTAGAACGCGTGCGGCTTCATTGGACCAGCCCCTGTTCAGGTGAGCTGGCCGTCGCGTACCTTTTCTTAGGTATCCTTCCAGCTTCGAACGCCAGTCTTCCTGCCTCAGCCGCCAGCTTCATCGCATGAGCCATCTTCACCGGGTCTTTGGCGCCGGCGATTGCGGTGTTGAGCAAAACCCCATCAGCCCCAAGTTCAAAAGCAACCGTAACATCCGAAGTCGTTCCAACGCCGGCGTCAACAATGATCGGCACCTTCGCTTCCTCCATGATGAGCTGCAGGTTCAGCCTGTTGAGGATGCCCTGGCCGGTCCCGATCGGCGCTCCCAAAGGCATGACGGCCGCAGCGCCCGCTTCCTCCAGCTTCTTCGCCATCACGATGTCGTCATTTGTGTAAGCCATCACCGTGAACCCTTCCTTTACAAGGACTTGCGTCGCCCTCAACGTCTCTCCCGTGTCGGGCATGAGCGTCCTCTTGTCGCCGATGACCTCGAGCTTGATGAGTGGAGTTCTGCAGACTTCGCGTGCCAGCCGCGCTGTCCGGATGGCTTCTTCGGCAGTAAAGCAACCAGCGGTGTTGGGGAGCAAAGTGATATTTTTTGGCAGATGCTCAAGCAAGTTCTCCTTCTTATCCTCGAGATTTACCCGCCGTATCGCCACCGTAACGCAATCCGCGTCAGAGGCCTCGATCGCCTTTCGCATGATATCGAAATTCTCATATTTGCCCGTGCCAACAATCAGCCTGCTCTTCAGTGTGATGTCCCCTATCTTTAGCATGCTATCCGCCTCCCACAAGGGTCACGATCTCCAGCGTGTCCCCATCTTTGACGTCTGTTTTCCCATACTCCTCTCTTTTGACAATATTTTTGTTCAGCTCGACGACAACCTGCTCGGGCTTCAATTGAAGATGATCGATGACATCAGCGACCGTCTTTGCGGCGAGCGTACGTTCTTCCCCATTGATCCTGAGCTTCATCCTGGCACCCCGAAAGAGCGCGAGGAGCCATCGCAGATCGCCTCAGAGATTATCTTCGCTGTAACAGGCGCGAGCAAGATGCCGTTCCTGAAGTGGCCCGCAGCGACATAGACGCCATCCCGCTTCCCAATCATCAGCCCTTGTTCCCGATACGGCCGGAATCCGGCCCAAGTCTCGACAAGCGGCCATCCTTTGATGCGAGGAACGAGGAGGTCGGCGTCTTCACGCAATTTTTCAACGCTTCTCGCTGAAACCCTTTTCTCGAATCCCTCGTCTTTTACCGTTGAGCCGATGATTAGCGTGCCGTCCTTGCGCGGGATCAGGTAGGTGGGGTGCCGGCTGATGATGTGCCTGAGCGTTTTTGCCATCCTGCATCTTACCATCTCGCCGAGCCTTGGTGCGACTCCAAGGGGAACAAGCGCGTCTGTCCACGCGCCGGCGCAGACGATAACCGCATCTGCTGTAAAAGATTCCCTTTCTGTTTCAACGGAGTGTTCTCCTATCTTTTTCACGTCGCCCACGACAATCTCATTTTTCAGGATCGTGTTCAGGGCCTCCATCAGCTTTTGGTTGTTGAGCTGCACGTCACTCGGCATGAAGAGCGCCCCTGTCACGCGCCCCAGGGCAGGCTCGCGTTTCTGCGCCGCCTGCTCGTCGAGGAGTCGCGAAGCGATCCCCTGCTGTTGGGCCAGCGCATGCTTCTGTTTCAGTTCCGTCCATTCCTGCTCATTGAGGGCGATCAGCAGGCTTCCCGTCGTGTCATATTCAACGTCCATGCCAGAAAGGCGCTCCACTTCCTTGACATAGGCAGGATAGAGCGCTGCGGACTCGAGGCATAAGGAGAGGAACTCCGGTGATTCGCTTTCCGTCAGCGGCCTCAGCATGCCTCCCGCCGCCCAGCTCGCTTCTTGTGTTCCGCGATCGATCACAATCACTTTCTTGCCTCTCTGCTTGAGGGCCAAAGCTATGCTTAATCCGATGATCCCGCACCCGACGATGACCGCGTCAAAGGTATTTGGCGATGGCCGCTTTTGCTTCCCGCTCATGGTTCACTTTCACCAGCACTTTTCCGCTCCTGAAGATCGTGAGGTTCTGGAAGAAGAGCGCGTCTTTCGATGTCCGCACTTCTCCTATCCTTTGCAATTTTCTTTGTACCGCATGCAAATCGATTGTATCAAGGAAGAAATGAAACATCCCCGAACAGCCATACGTAAGGATGCGCGGTTCTTTCTTGCCGTCGAGATAATCATATCTTCCCCGGCACACCGCGCACAAAGGATTCTTTTTCGTCTGGATTCTGGAAACTCTTAAAGGAGATAAAGTGACATGAACCAGCTCCTGCGAAATTTTCTTCCCGATCAAGAACTGGATCGCGAGATGCGCCTGCAGCGCGCCGATCATTGCAGTCACCGTTCCAAGAACCCCTACAGTATCGCAGGTTTCCAGATTTTTCGCCTCACCGAACGTGCACCGGAAGCAGGGCGCTGAGGGCGAAACGAGCATGACATTCCCTTCTTCTCGTATCGCGCCGCCGTGAATCCAGAATTTCTTATTTTTCTTCGCATACTCATTAAGGAGAAACCGGGTAGAGAGGTTGTCGGTGCAGTCCAATATCAAATCTGAGGAAGCGAGTAAAGAGCCGATTGTTCTGTGGTTGACGTCAGCGACCCTTGAGATTATTTTTATTTGAGAATTAATTCCACGCAATCTTTTGGCAGCGGCCTCAGCTTTTGGAATCCCTACATCTTTCTCTGAAAAAAGGGTCTGCCTTTGGAGATTGGTCTCTTCGACAACATCCCGGTCGATAAGAAGCAACTTGCCGACTCCGGCTCTCGCGAGCAATTCGGAAGCCACAGTCCCCAGCGCCCCAACTCCGAGGATAGCGACGGAGCTTTTGGAGAGCTTCTTCTGCCATTCCTTCCCGATCACGAGTTCCTGTCGGCTGTATCTCATAAGGAGAGCACCTTCCTTGCGACATCAATAGCGTCTTTTCCGAAGACATAGAGCGCGGGCTCGATGCCAAACCCGCCCGGATGGTGGACGAAATTCTCAAGCCTCCCTTTCTTTACCTGATAGTTCTCGTCAAGTCTTGCCCCCCTCTTTTCGAACTTGAGATTCATGACCGCCCCGATCTGCGGATTCCGCGCCTTGACATACAGAAGGATTTGTGAGAGGTGGCCGCTCGCCCCGAATTCCGGCTCTGAAAATGCGACCAACTTTCCCTTTGCAAACACAAGCCCTGATGGAAAAGCAGCCACCTCTCCCTTGCCTTTTGCGCCTTTAACAGCCATCGCGAAGTTGACTTTCACCTTTGGAAGAAGAGATGAGAGGTCTTTTCCCTTCAACAAATCTGCGGCCTGGTGCAGCTCATCAAGAATCTCTCTCTTTTCATTCGTCAGCAGATGCTCGGGCGTAGCGAGCGAGAATTTGCCTTCAATTTTCTTCGTTGTAATAAGCGTCGAGAAATGCACCTTCCCCTCAGGCAGGGAGTCAATGAGACCCGAATCGCCCCCCCTCTTTTTTAAGTAAGCGCTGACGCTCGGCTGCGTGATCTCAAGAGCCTCGGCGATCTGTCTCTGTGTGTACCCTTTCTTCCTGAGCTTCCTCGCCAGCGCGGCCTTCACCGCTGCGCTCTTCTCCGGCACCACCCAACACGTCTCGAGCATATAACCCTCTGATAAGAAAGCATAAAGGATTTATAAGATTTGCGGACGAAGCAAACTGCTCGCTCCCATAAAAAGGAAAGATTTAAATAAAGTTAAATAATCTTATTTAACATTACGCAAGGTGAAAACATGACCCTAAAAACGTTCAATGTTGAGCAAGCAGTCTATCAAAAGTTTTCCGCTATCTGTAAAGAGCAAGGAATGAGCATGAGCAAGCAAGTTGAAAGGTTTATGCAGGCAATGGTAGAAGAGGAGCCGATAGCTCGTAAGGAATATCTGGAGAAGCTGGATCGTATCAGGAAAGGGAAGTTTATACGGGTGGACGATTTCGCGAAGCGATATGGGTTGTGAGCATGGAATACGGGCTTGAGATCCCGTCGCATATCGATAAGCTGTTCACTAGGCTCGCAAAAAGAAACCGGAAACAGCTGGAAATCATCTTTAAGAAGCTGCAGGAAGTGCGGCGCAACCCCACACATTACAAGCCCTTGAGGGGAGATTTGCGTGGAGCGTATCGGGTTCATATCGACAAATCATTTGTCCTCGTCTATGAGATCGATGAAAGAAGGAAGATTGTGCGGGTTCTCGACTACGGGCATCATGATGAAGTTTACTAATCGTCATCATAACCCTTAAATACCTTTTCGGCACTCTGAGTCATGGGAGCGTGGCACAGCGGCAACTGCGATCGCCTGCAGAGCGATTTTCCGTGGGTTCGAGAAACTCAGGTTTCTACTCTTTCATGAAATCGCAGTTGCTATTCAGAGAAACAGAGCAGAATTCTTAGAGATTATGACTTCATTTCTGCTACTTGGCTTAGAAACTTCAAACACATGCAGGGTGTGATATTCCGGCACAGTCTTCTGGTCGATTCCCAAGTGAACAAGCTCAGTTTGCTTCATTCCCCGCGCCTCGTGAAGTGCTTTCCAGCCTTCCGGTGACTGGAAATTGAACGGCACCGGAACCTTGTCCGCCGCAATCTCGCTGTAATGCAGGATGCGGTTGTAGAAATGGTCGAAAAAGATTCCGGCGAGCCTCTGCTGCTCGGGAGAGAGGGCAAGGAAGTCCATTTCATGTGCCTCTGGCGTCTTATCTTTTGGGGTTACACCATAAACAGATTCAATGACAACAATCCGTCCGCCCGGCAGAGTTACCCTTCGAGCCTCGTCCATGAGTTGGCGAGGATCATCCGCATGATGGTAAACCGTGAGGAGTAAGGAGGTATCAAAAGAGTCGTCAGCAAAAGGAAGTCTCCCAGATTCTTTGGGGAGAAAGAAGGGAAGCCCATGGCCTTGCGCGTCAGGGTGTTCATAGATGTCAAAAAGCCGCACTTCAAGACCATGCCCGTCAAGGAGATTTCCGACCCTGCCGTCGCCACAGCCCAAGTCAGATACGTTGGACCCCCGGACATAGGGCAGGATTTGGGCGACAATAAGCTCAGCCCGTGATCCGAAGGCAGGGCCGACCTGAACGCCCCACTCTTCGAGCAGATCATGCACCGAACTCTCATAGGTGCCCAAGTCAGCCCTCACTTTGGCTTCGGCAAGAATCCTTCGCGTGAATCCATTAGGACTGTCCACGCCGACTGCTTGGAGCACGCCATCAAGGGTCTTTTCTATGTGCGGCCGGGAGTACCCCGTGGTCCGGTTAAAGAGGACCCGGGGGTGAAAGGCCGCCGCAATCTTTTTCTATAAATCTCTCGCAAGAGTGTCCGGAGCGCGCGGCGGGGCGAAGCCCCGCCCATAAGGGAGCGCTCCGGAGAACAAAATGTTAGAAAACAATAGTGTGAGCTCTGGTAATAAACCTTTCGCCCGCGCAGCAGGCGACACCCGCAACAACTGGAT
>JAGVXW010000040.1 GCA_018303575.1 Candidatus Woesearchaeota archaeon | reverse complement strand
TATTCGTGAAAATATCCACGATTGTCTGCTCTTTATAAATCAAAATTGTTTACTCAACAAATTCTTCGACGAGCTAACCGAGAGGTGTCGAACATGAGTATAACACTCTTAATTTTGCTGCTTCTTGCGATAGCGAATCGCTTTATATTTCACATATTAAAAGTCTGAGTGATGAAACTAGACGAAGAATAAGCGAAAGAATTTCTCCAATACAAGTTTCAAAAGAACAAAAAACTAGAGGAATAGACACTAATAAGTTTATGAAAAAGGGGGAACAGAATATCAGCGGAGGTCTTCTTTTTAATAATGAGTACTCTGCCGAACCATTTATTTTAGAGAGAGTCAACAAAAGTTCAAAATTGGGCAAGCATAGCTATCAAATTATAGACTTTTTACCGTCTATTCAATTGTTAGAGGAACATAAGAAAAAATTGGCGTTTCAATCATATTTATTGTATTTTTATTTGGGGTTTATGCCAACTACTTGCAAACTGATTAATATTAAACAAGAGGTTATAGAATTTAATCCTGTGAATGAATTTGAAGGTGTTAGAAAAATCATTAATGAAATTAAGAAGCTAGAATATACCAAAACAATCCCTTCTGCATATATCAATCAGCATTGCAAAATATGCAGATGGAAAGATAAATGCTTAAACGAATGTATTAAGAAAAAAGATCTTTCCTTGTTATTTGGAATTTCTAACGTCACTAGGAGAATTCTTATCGAGTCTAAAATAAACAACATAAATGATATGGCTAACCTAGACAATAACCAAATAAAGTTGATGAAGGACAAAGGGGTAAGGAACGTCCCTTTTCTGATTAAGCAAGCCTATTCGTATATCACAAAAACGCCAGAAAGAATTATGTATCCTAACTTTCCGACAAGGTACCCCGCATTATACTTCGATATTGAAGGTCAAATAGATTTGAATTTTCAATACCTATTTGGGGTTTATAACGAAGAAACCATCGAATATCTGCCTTTTTGGGCAGATGAGATAACAAATGAAAAAGATGCATTTTTCGCATTTCTAAAATATCTCTCAAAAATTAAAAAGTACACATTATTCCACTATGGTTCTTACGAAAAAACAGCCATTAGAGACTTATGCTTTAAATATAATATTTCAAAAAAAATTGAGCAGTCCGTATTAAACTCTATGGTGGACATTTATTCCGCATTAAAGAAATGCGCGGCAATTCCGGTACCATCTTATTCCCTAAAAGACATTGCTCAGTTCTTAGGTTACATGTGGCATGATAAAGAAGCCCTGGGCGCGAATTCAATAATTTGGCACAATCAGTGGATGAAAACAAATAACCTCCAATGTAAGGAAAGATTAAAGACTTACAATAAAAACGATTGCGAAGCAACCGCATTTGTGAAAAATTGGTTGGAAGAATCTGTATAACCCAATGGAAACAAAAGACACACTTAATACCGAGATTGAGACTATAAGATTGCTATCACATTATGTCAACAGAAACAAGAAAGTGGAAAATATTCAAAAAAGAACTGTTTGCGGAGCCCCAAAAGGCCATATGGGTTATTCCAGACCCAAACCACTAAGAATTGATTGTATCAAAACACTAGAGGTAAATAATTGCCAAAATTGTATGACAGTGATAGGAGGAAACCTGCAAGAGATTAGAACCAGGTATGTCACGGATATTAAAATATATCATAAAGCAAAAAATACTCGTTATAATATCCAAAGGAAGTATTGTAAAAATTGTAAAAAAATTATCGAACCAAGAATCACTACCGCACTAGGTAGTGCACGTTTTGGCTTAAATATAATGCATTTGACAATCTACCTTAAGATGGCACTGAAAATTTCATGGGGTAACGTAAGAGACTATATGAGAGACCTGCATTATGTTTCTATGTCTGTCGCTACCCCTCTTTTGTTTATGAAATCAATTGCTCGTGAAAATGAGTCGGTTTACAACAGTATTAAAAAGAAAATGTTAGCACGAAAAGTAATTTATACTGATGAAACAAGGTGGCCAATGAAAGGTGAAAAATGGTGGGTTTGGTCATTTTCATCCGATACGGAGTCTATTTTTCTTCTATGCAAAAATAGGAGCCATAAAATCGCAGCCGAATTTTTAAAAGATTATAGAGGCGTTTTAGTGTGCGATTTTTACTCAGCTTATGAAAAAATAAAATGCAAACAGCAGAAATGCATAATTCATCTGCTAAGGGAGTTTCAGAAACAACTAAAAGTTGCGCCATATGACACTGAACTCAGAGAAATGATAAACTCTTTTTTAGCCATAATCCGGCCTGTAATCTACGAATTAAAAGAAGTAACACCGAACTATGGGCTCATTAAGTTGCAAAAAAAAGAAGTTCGCTCTAAAATTAAGAAACTAATTAAGAAAGAATACATATCAAAATCAGCAAATACCTTCAAAAAAAGATTTAAAAAACATCTTGAGAGTATTATTCGGTTCATGAGTAATCCTGAGCATATCGGTTGGAATAACAATAAAGCTGAAAGGGATTTGAGACCCTTATGTATTCAAAGGAACATATCTGGGAGTTTTTGTTCCGAACAAGCGTCAAAAAGTTATCTTCTGCTGTTTTCGATATATCAAACCTGTGAGCGAAGAGACATTCATTTCTTAAAATTTTTGCATAGCGGGCGAAATAAACTCCCTGAAACTCCTATCCAATGCCTAGCGAAGAGAATTAACAACTGATTTGTGGGGAAACATGAAAAGAATTATTGCATATTCTCGACGGATACTAAACCATTTTTGTATACTAGTATACTAAAAATGTAAGTATGGACTGGCCGGGATTTGAACCCGGGGTCTCCCCGTTGCGAACGGGACGCGATACCGAGCTTCGCCACCAGCCCAAATAACTCTCGGTAAGCCGATTGATCTCAACCGGCTCTGGGCCTGACCGATATCCTCGTTGAGTCCTCACTCGCGTTCGGACTTCCCTTTGCGGGACACTCGGGACCGGCCAGTCCTATGGGCCTGACCGGAATCGAACCGGTGACCTTTGCCATTCTCAAACACGTTTGTGAGGGCAACGTTCTAGCCGCTGAACTACAGGCCCGTGGACCGACCGGGATTTGAACCCGGAGCCTCCCCGCTGCCAGCGGGGCGTTATAACCGGATTTAACTATCGGCCCAAAAGAGCAGGAAGAACCGCCGGGACGTTTAAAAAGTTAACTAGTTCGGGGAAGGGCTCCTCAAAGCGCGGCTCAGCCGCCGCGCGAACGTGCTCATTCTAGGGTCTCCGCTGCGATGGAAGACGTAGAGTGCGTAGTTGAGCAGGGTCTCTCCCATCCGATCATGCGGCCCAACGATCAGGCCTGTCCGTTCGTCATCCTTCAGCAGCTCGAGATGCGCCTCCACAGCACGCTCGACTGGCTCGAACCGGGTCTCCTGCCGATATCTGTTTGACATCTTGGTATGGGGAATTTCCACCTGTGCGAGGAGAAGATGGATCTCTGCCGGCAACAGCCCCAGCAATGAGCCATCAAGATGCAATCCCACATATCCCGGCGCCCAGAGCTGGGTCACGGCGACATCCAGCGTGCCTGACCGCACGATGGTGTGATCCTGCTCGGGATGGGGGGAAAGGAGGACATAGGGCAGCCTGAGCTCCGGCTCCAAGTGGCCTTCGTACGCGCGCACGACATACCCCCTGTCCAGCCTCCTGAAGGCACTCGCGTCCATAGGCGGGGAAGAAGGGCTTTCTTCTTTTAAACTTTCGCAGCCAGCTTCACATCCCCGGCCTGCACGGTCTTCCGGCCGACGTGGACAGCGATTTGCGCCGCCCGCGCGCCGATTTCAAGCGCCTGCGCTGTCAGCAGGTTCACCAACTCCTCCGCCGCCTCCAGAGATATCCGCTTGGCTCCGGCCTTCTGCATGATGCGCATCACCGGCTCTTTCGGAATGAGGGTTCCTGGCCTCGGCATGCTACCACCTCAGGGGCTGCATTTCCTTCGTGATCTGCTCGACGTATTCCATCCTGTCCTGGGAATCGCAGTACACGGTCATGAGGGCTTCGCCGACTTTCACCTTATCGCCCAAGTGCTTGTGCAGATACACGCCAGCGCCCTTGTTCTTGGGCGCCCCGGCAATCCTTGCGAGTTTCGCGATCAGGAGATTGTCAATGTGATTCACGGTCCCGGGCCGGAGCGCTTTCACCACATACCTTTTCCGGGCCAGTGGGATGTGCTCCGGCAGTATTGAAGGATTCCCGCCCTGCAGCTTGATTATTTGTTTAAGCTTTGCATAAGCTTGGCCGGAGCGCAGGAGCTCCTGCGCCTTCATCAGGCCATCTTTCTCGCCGACCAGGGAAAAGAGCTCACCGGCAAGAAGCAGGGCCTTCTTCTCGAGGTCCATTGGCCTGTCCCTGTCCTGCCGGAGCACCTTGAGCACATCCCTTGCTTCCAGCGCCGGCCCCACACCGTTGCCGATGGGCTGCCTGCCGTCAGTGAGCGCTACTTTTACGCGCATGCCCAAGCGCCTGCCGATATCCTTGAACTTGCGGCTCAGATCAAGAGCCCTCCTCCGGCTGGTGATCTTGGTACTGGGCCCGATTGGGATGTCAATCACGACATGCGTCGCGCAGACAGAGTATTTCTTGGCGAGGATGCTGGCAAGCAATTGCGACTCGGCATCGATCATGAGCGATTTCTCCACGCTGATGATCTTGTCGTCGGCCGGAGCGAGGTTGAGCGCGCCGCCCCACACCATGCACGCGTTCGCCTGCTCGACAATGTGGCGCATCCTTTCCAATGGAAGGGTGACGGGTGCGAGCACTTCGACCGTGTCGGCAGTGCCTGCCGGCGAGGTGATAGCGCGGCTGCTTGTTTTTGGCATGCAGTAGCCGGCCGCGGCGAGGATGGGCACGACAATGGGTGTTGTGCGGTTGCCGGGGATGCCGCCGATGCAGTGCTTGTCGAGGATGATTTTTTTCCTCAGCCGGAGGCGCTGGCCCTGCTCCACCATCGCTTCTGTTAGCCAGACCGTCTCGTTAAGCGTGTTATGGTGCGCGTAGGAGGCGGCCACGAAAAAGGTGAGCTCGATGTCGCTGAGCTTGTTGTGCACGATGTCCCAGACAACCTGGCTGAGCTCCTGCTTGGAAAGGTGCTGGCCGTCAAGCTTCTTTTTGATGAGGTCGATGGAGAGCGGCTTGCGGGCGAGTTTCACTTCCACTTCCTGGCCCTCCCGAAGGCCGAGAGCATGCGCGACTTCCTCGAAGAGGCCTATGGAGCCGCGGGGAATCTCAGCGCCAGAATCGATAACCACGGTCTCTACGCTATGGTCGTAGAGAACCTTGATGCGATCCAGCGGATGGAGGTCGAGCACCTGCGCGTCCTCGGGATTCAGCGCGGCGATGAGGGGGCCGCCGCTCGACAGCCGGAGCAGCCTAACCCGGAACTTCACGTTCCATCTCCTCTTCATAGATCTCGACAAAGGCCATGAAGACGCTCAGCAGCACCGGCCCGATGATGATGCCGAAGAAGCCGAAGAGGCTGATGCCGCCAAGCACGCCAAGCAGCACGAAAATAGGATGGATGCTGGCGCGGCTGGACACAATCTTCGGCCGGATGACATTGTCGATGACTGAAATGAACAGGCCGGTGAAGAGCAGGCCGAGCGCATTAAAAACTTCTCCCTGCGCGAATTTGACCAGCATCGCCGGAACCCAGACAATGGGGGTGCCGAGGAAGGGCACCAATGCCGTGAAGAACATCACCATGGTCCAGAGCAAAGGAGAGGGCACGCCGAAGACCCAGAGAAAGAGTCCGCCGAGCGCTGCCTGGATCGCGGAGACAAGCAGCTGGCCGTAGATGACAGCGAAGGTGACATCATTGATGCGGTTGAAGATATTCTCGCGCTGGTCCTCCCGGAGCGGCAGTATCCTCTTCAGCCGGTAGGCGATGGTGTCGCCTTCTTTCAAGAGATAAAATAAGACAAAGAGCATGATGAAGAAATTCAGGATTATCATCGGGATCTGGAGCACGAATTCGCCCGCTTTCTTCAACATGTAGTCTGTGCTCCGGCTCACTAAGTCTGTGAGGTAGAACTTGATCTGGGGGTCGGCCAGCAAGCCCTCGGCCCAGCTGACGAAGCGGCAGCCGAAGCCGCCGTCAACGCAGGGCTCGTCCATGATCCTTCCTGTCGCGAGGATCTGCTTCAGGGTGATGTAATTGACCGTCACTTCGCCCGTGACCGTGTTGGCGATGATGATGACCGGCAGGGCGAATAACAGGACGAGGAAGAGGCTCACCAGCAGGGCGGCAAGCCAGTCCCATTTCACTTTGGCCCGTAATTTCTTGTACAGGGGATAGCAGACATAGGCGAGCACCAGGCTCCCAAGCACAGGCCGGATGAAAGGCTTCAAAAGATACGCGACGAGCGTGATGAGCAGGATGAGGATGCCCAGAAGCACGTACTTGCGGTACTGGATGGCTGCCATCTCTGAAATTCCCTGCTGGAGACTATATAAACATTATGCCTCGACTTTGGAAGAACCGCCTAGGCCTTTCTAATGAAGAGCTGCGTCAGATAGGGAACGAGCGTGAGTCCAATAATCGCTGACAGGAACAGGTACATGAGGGACTCGACGCCCTTGTACCGCACCAAAAGGGCCGCGGAGATGGTGCCAATTACAATATTCAGAGGAGCGATCCTCTTGAGCTTGGCGATGAGCGTTGAGTACACATAATCCTTGATGGCGCCTTCGTTTTTCGCCCGGTATTCGCGGATGGCGCGCTCCTTGAAGAGGCGGAGCTGCGTCGGGGTGACTGAGATGTTCTTCAGTTCTGTTCTCCCGGAGCTGTACGCGATGGCCATGGGCTTCCGAAATGAGACTTGCCCATTTATAAATTTTCCGAATTTAGAAACTAGGAGCGTAATGCGTATATTAGTTATATCCGGAGATGATACGAAACACTTATTAATAAAGCGGAAATTACGTGCATCCATCCGGGCTCTTGGTTCAGTGGCTAGAACGCCACCTTGACATGGTGGAGGTCACCGGTTCGATTCCGGTAGAGCCCACTCAAATTTCTTACTTCCCTCCAGCCAACTTCGCCAATATCTCCCTTGTCTTAAGTACGGAGACGCGTTTCTGCTGTTCGAAATGTTTGTCCTCTGACCAGATGACGGCATGAGGGATACTGAGGGCCGCTGCAATGAAAACGACATCTTCCTCATCGATTTTCTCCATGATGCCCTTTGCCTCCTGCCATCGCTCCTTGACAAAACTCGCTGGAAGAAGCTGGACGTTCTCCAGAATCTTGGCCAAAGCCCAATCAAAGTCTTTGGGCGTGAATCCCGATTTCTCAAGGAGAGCCGCCTGATGCTTCCGGATGGAAGCGAGGGAGGGCTCCGGGAAGAAGAACTCGAACGGAGCATGGGTCAGGATCCAGCGCGTTGTTGAATCTCGAAGGAGGGCGGAGACGAGGATATTGACGTCGAGTACGACCTTCATGCATTGAGCGTCTTGAATACTTCCCTATTAACCTTGCGGCTGAATTTCCGGATATCTTCCGGCGTGAGCCTGCTTTTTCCGGAAATCTTTTCCAATAGCTCAAGATCCCGGATTTTTTCCGACAGGGATTTCCTGACGACTTCGCTCCAGCGGATTTCCGAATGGTGCTTCATCTTCTCATGCAGCTCTTCCGGAATGGCAAGGGTGAGATTTGGCATATGTGATAAGATGTGAAAGCACATATATAAACTTTATGGTAGGATTTGGGAAAAATGTTAATAAGAGACCCTTTCCCTTAAAGCTCATGGCAACGGAAAAAGCGACATTCGGCGCCGGCTGCTTCTGGGGCGTGGAGGCGGAGTTCAGGAAGGTGAAAGGAGTTATATCAACCCAGGTTGGCTATATGGGCGGGCACTATGAGAACCCGACGTATCGCGACGTGTGCACGGACGCGACCGGGCACGCGGAGGTTGTCGAGGTGACGTTTGATCCTAAGAAAGTATCCTATGCGGAGTTACTTGACGTCTTCTGGAAATCGCATGATCCCACGCAAGTAGACAGGCAGGGCCCTGATTTCGGCACGCAGTACCGCTCGGTGATTTTCTTCCATTCCAAGAAACAAGAAGAGGAAGCCGTAAAGTCGAAAACTGAGGCGCAGAAAAGACTCCGGAAGCCCATCGCGACGGAAATTGTCGCTGCGAAGACGTTTTATCGCGCTGAAGAGTATCACCAGCAGTATTTAGAGAAGAAAGGATTGGCGAGCTGCC
>JAGVXW010000039.1 GCA_018303575.1 Candidatus Woesearchaeota archaeon | reverse complement strand
TCGAAGCCTTGGAAGCGCTCGAGTAACCTTTTTAACCCTCTTCTTCTTTTTCCAAGGTATGGCCAGGAAAATCCCCCGGGAGAAGGTCCAGAAGATCGCGAGGGAGCGCATCCGGAAGCTCTTCGAGGAAGCGGAAAAAGCCTTCAGGGAGCACCCGGAACGTTCAGACAGATATGTTCAGATCGCTTGGAAGATCGCCACGAAAAACAAGGCGCGCATCCCGAGGGAGCTGAAAAGAAAATTCTGCCGGCACTGCAAGTCCTTCTGGATGCCAGGAAAGACGGTGAGTCTTCACGTGCCTCGAATGCAGGCACCATACTCGAATTTCTTACTGAATTTTATTGAATTAAAGGAAGAGGCGTGCGACGGCTTTTCTCTGTGAAAAGCCTACTCGGACAAAGTCCTCGCCGCACGCCATCCTAAATAGTTTTATCACTATATAGTAATACTTCTACCGAAAGCTTTAAATATAAGTTATCCCTACTTGAGAGTAACGACACAATGTCAGCGTCCGGGGTAGCGCTTCTTCACATCCCCTCTAAAACGCGCCCTGGACTTCCAATCACGATGGCAAATGAGCAAAGAATCAGGGCCGCCTTCCAGGCGGTGAGGCGGGACATGGTGAGCCTGAATCTGGATTTCCAGAACAGGGCGCGTTACTTAGAATTCCTCCTGTCGGAGCAGAAAGTGCGCCTCCAGGAGGCCGAAAGGCGCCTTTCCCAGATGGAGCGCCTGGCTATCAGAGAAACAATCACAAGGTGAGAGCATGGACGACGAAGACGAATTCGAGTTCGATATGGTGCGCGGCGGCCACGGCAAGAAGCCGAAGATGGCCCTCCTGAACAAGCGCGACGTCTCCACGCACGAGCTCGACGAGCTCTTCCTGGACTTCTAGCATGCGCAAGCTGACCCTTACGGCTATTGTTGCGGCCGCTGCACTGGTTGCAGGGCTCCAGAAGTACAGCGGATTCTCGCTCCCTCAGCCTCAAGGCCATTCTCCGGTTACCGACCGACACGACATCGCGAAGAATGCGGAGGCGTTTGTAGGAACCCCCTACAACGTGGACAGGACAAAGGGAATGGTCTGCACCGATGTCTATGTGACAGCAGCGGGACTCTCTGAGAGGATTATCGAAGACGGACGCGCCCGCCCTGAGCACTATTCCGCCTTCAACGAGCGGCTTCCGGTGCTCGCGCAGAACCTTGCCTACCTTGGGGACGTCTTCAGGCTCAGCGATTTCAACAACACCCCGGACAACTCCCAATTCCCGCGCCGAATTCAGAACGTCCTCTCTTTCCAGGCGGCGAACGGAACCTTTCTTTCTGGCTCGGATACTCCAGTCCAGGCCGGCTACGCAATCTATTTCACCGACGGCTCGTCGGAAATCCCCAGCCACATGGGCGTGGTTGGGTCAGTGGACTCACAAGGTCGTCCGCAAGAAGTCATCCATGCGTCTTCGCGTGCTGGAAGAGTTGTAAAGGATAGCCTTCACGAGATACTCGCAAAAGGGTATCGCATCGCCGGCTTCGGGTACGTGCCAAAGTAGCTAATTCTGCGCCAGTTTCGTCACAGACCAATCAAAGATCACTTCTGCGAGGTTCATCAGATATCCTTTGATGCGCGCTCTGTGATAATTCCTCCCAGTGATCTTGGCCGGCTCAGGCATCTCCATCACGGTCTGGGTGAAATGCGCCGCCTTGAGCGTTGTTAGCTCGTCAATATTTTCCAAAACATCTTTGATAAGGTCAATAACCTGTTGGAGTTGGCGCAGAAAAATCTTGTCCTTCTCCTTGATCTGGATGAGATGGTCGACGAGGCGCTCCAGCTCAATCGCCATCTGCATCGTGTAATGGAGCTCGATGGCCTTCAGGCGCGTGCTCTCGTTGTCGACGAGCGCCGAGATTACTGATTTTTGAATCAACACCTTGCTCCGGTCGATTTCCTCCTCGTATTTCTGGATGATCGTGTCATCATGCTCTTCAGTCATCACATACAAGAGATTCCGGATCTTCTTTACGAGCGTCTTCAATAAGGCGTCCGGCTCGGCAACCTGCATGCTCGCCTCGTACGTGACATGCTCGCCGTCGATCTCCACGAATTCCAGGCCCGAGATGAGCGCCTTCTTGCTGAGCAGCTCCTTCACGTCCGCCTTCTTCCCCAATTGGATCTTGAACGCTTGCGTCGGGTTGACGTAGCAGGCCATGATTGCGTTCATGAGCGTGCCGGTGTATTTCGCGGGCAGGCTGATCTGCACTATCTTGTGCTTCTTCCCCTGCAGCTGCGGCGAGACGAGGATCGTGCCATCATTCATTTCCGTGAGCCCCACCTTCGTCTCCGAAGTGATTTTGTGCTTCCTGCACCACTCCGTCGGCAGGTAGAGATAGTGCATCTTCCCCGTCCTCTGCACATTGCGGATTTCCATTGTATTTAGTGGTAAATAGAAGGTATTTATAAAGCTATTTTGTGATTGTCGGAAGCGGGGCCAAGAGCGTGTGAACAAGGTCTTTTTGCGCCTGAAGGAAAGTGTTCAGGGTTGCCCTTCCTTGGGGCCCTGCGATGTAGGTCTTGGGATCGTAGATGTTCGCTCCGCGGAGAGTTGTCGAAACGATAAAGTCATGGTCCGCTGTTTTGTAGCGGACAACATATGTCAAGGTAGACTCATCATTGCCGATCTTTGACCATACTTGTATCCCTTCAGGAAGGGCGATTTGAGGGCGCTCCGTCCGGAAAAGTTCCTGCGCCAGAGCTGCGTACTTGCCAGTGAGCGGCCCTTCACCGACAATATGGGACATCATCTTCACAAAGTCCCGGTCAGAAGAAGTATTATCCTTATAATTCTTTGAAGGCGATTTATGCTCCGGCATATAGTGGCCCTCGAAGGTTGTTTGCAAGAGCTCTAATTCCTGCATCAGGGCGTTCATGCGCTCGAATCCGATATTGTCAAGGAGAAGGTTGCTCGCCTCGTTGTCGCTTCTCTTGGCGACGCGCTCAAGGAGATCGAGGATGCTGTATGTTTGGTTGTTGTCTAAAGTGGAGCGATCGGGCTTGAGAGCGTCTGTCGGCCGCAAGCGGGCATTAAGATCGATCTCGTCTTTTTGTGCAAGAAGGAGGTAGGCGAGAACGATGCCCATCTTTTGCCCTGAGCCGCCGGAGCCTTTATTATCGTCGTCAAAAGTACGGCTTCTTTTCGTCTTGCGGTCGTAAATGTGGATATGCACGGATTGCGCGCCTGTCGAAAGCAAGCGCTCCCGATACTGCTGCAGGAAATCCTCTTTTCCGTCGAAAACGCTCATGAAGTCAATAACCTCCTCAAGAGCGGAAGGCGGTATTTCTTTTTTCTTTTCTAAAAATTCGTCTAGAGAGGGCAAACCATCAGCATGAGGAATACGCAAAGAGGGTTTGGGCGGAGCTTTCCAAGGATTCGGTTTCCAATCATCGTAGGGTTTCTGCGGAGGCTCATCCCCTTTGTCGATGACCTCGCGCTCGTTGCGGGACTCAACTCGCCCCCAGACAAAAGGGACAACCCTTGTTTCTTTTTCAGGAGGAACATAGTGAGGAGGCACATGTACGGGGGGGAGGAGTACCGCTTCACCTGCCTTCTGATAGTGTTCGTAGGGAACCTGAGGAAGGATGTCATCAAGCTTGGGCGATTCCTGCTGTGGACGATTAATAGGAATTAAGGGAACGGACGGAGGCATAGGAGGTTCAAGAAGGGTCATCTCGACCCGCGTCTCTATCGTCGGAACATAGGGTATCTCAAACTTAGGCTCTATGCGATTCTCGAAAATGGAGATCTCAACAGAATTTGTTTCAGTCTTCACAGGCACAACAGAAGGAATCTCATACGTTTGAAGTTGAGGAACCGGCTCAGGAACTGATATAGTTGCGTCATAAGCAGGCTGCACAACCAATTCAGCTCTTGAAGACAGAAGATCAAAGACAGGAATATTCGCAAGAATCGGTTCTGGAGCCGACGTATATTCGGCGCGAGGCGCTTCAGGAACGCGAAGCTCATAGATAATCGACATGCGCGCTTCCTCTGCAAATCGGCGCGCGTATTCCCGCATCGCGTACACGCCCTGCTCGGGAGCATTCGGGGAAAGAACGAATTCAGATATAGCGTACAGCATCTGCGGTGCCGTGCTCGCAGTATACGTCACAGAAGGAGCATACGCAAAAGACGCGGCCTCATGCTGCACCGGCTGAGCATATCCGAATGAACTCGGCGCGGCAAAATAACGCAAGGGGGCGACGGGATAGACAGAAGGAAAGTCAGCGGAAGGTGCGAAAGAGGAAGTTTCAGAGACGAGTGAAGGAAGCCCCAGCGCTGCCGGGAAATGAGAGATGACGCGCTCCTCAAGTGAAGGCGCTTCAACTTTTTCAGGCAAAGGAAGCTCTTCAGCTGCGGCCTCTTCAGAAAGCGTGCGATCCAGTCCATCCCCTGAAAGGGAAGGAGGAAGCCCGAGCGCCCAGGGCAAGAACCCGCCTGTAGAAAATGGCGCTGGCAAGCTAGCAAAGGAGTAGGACAGGATCATGATTCTCACTCAAATGCCGAAGGCAATTTATAAATGTTGTGCCTGCAGAATCCCGTCGACAGCTGCCTTGATTTTTGCGAAAGTCTCCTCAACAGTGCCCGAGCAATCCACCTGCAGGATCCGATCCGGCAGATGCTCTTTCAGGCTCAGGAAGTTCTGCTTGAGCTTCTCCATGAACCCCTTTTGCTCGAATTTCTCGGCGCCCCTTTCTCCCGCTATCCTCTGGAGCGCTACTTCAGGCGGAAGCGTCAAAATGATAGCCAAGTCCGGCTTGGGGAAGCTCTTGTTCGCGTCAACAGCTTTCCTAAGCGGCACGCCTTGGGCATGCTGATAAGCGATCGTCGAGTAATAATAGCGGTCACAGAGAACAATAGGCACATTCCCGTCCTTCTGCTTCAGGAAGGAAGTGATCAGGCCAACATGCTCCTTCCTATCCTTGACATAGAGATCAAAAAGCTCGTCAGAGCTTGCGTACGGATCAGTCTGGCTCGCCAGCATCTTTCGGATTTTTTTTCCATGCTTTCCAAACGTCGGCTCCCGCGTGCTCAGGATGCGGAAGCGCTTGTCCTTTGAGAAAAGATACTGGTGCAGTTTCGCGAGCTGGGTCGTCTTCCCAGCCCCGTCCATGCCGTCAAGAACGATGAACATGGCCTAATGGTGGCCATGTTGCTTAATAAGGTTTTCTTCGTCGCCCGTCTCTTCCTCGAACAGGCCGCGCTTGTCCGTGCGGTACTCTTCCTCATGGTGATGTTCATTCCCGTGAGAAGCATGCCCGCGCCTGAAGATGCTGTCCCACTTGAGGATGATCGCGGCGATGATGATGGCGATTCCAATGATCCAGGCAGTTGAAGTTGTGCGGTCAGATGGCGACGGAACTTGGACAATCTTGTACTCGTGGCAGCTGAAATCCGCGCCGCAGTATTCTGTCTCGCGGCAGTCGCGGTTGCTCCTGCACTCCTTCCATCCTTCCCTCATCATCCAGCCGACGAAGACGATAATGACAATGATGAGGACGATGACGGCCAGGGTCACTTCTCCTTTCTTCATGGCAGAGACAAATGCTTATGGCTTTTTAAAGATTGCTCCTTTTGAGTAAAGAATCAGGAGATGACTGGATAAGGCCTTCGCTGAAATCGCGGCCCCCAAAGGCCAAGTCAGGATGGTAGGTGACAAGATTCCGGATGAACATCCCCAAGCGGTCTACCGCCAAATAAGGCACTGGGAAAACGAAGGTTCCGCGACGATCCCCAAGGCGAATGGTGTCGCGCGATCTCTCTGCTCCCCTAAAATCATGGTGGAGAATCCCATCCAAATCCATGTCTGCGCAGAGAAGGATAGGATTTGCGATAAGAGAGATTGTTGCCCCTTTCGTATCCAGTGTGAGGGCCGCTTTTCCAAGGTCTTTTTCCCCTCCATTTCTAGCGTTCAGCGCATATACTGTGCTTTCCCACCACATTCTTCCATCCTCATAGCCAGCAGGCGGGGGTCCGTTGTTCGCGCGATTATTCTCAAGATCGCTCCAATGCATGGCCAGAAACTCGGCGTCTTCGCCGTTGTAGGAAGGCCGCCCCTTGAAGGCCTCGGGCACGATAGGGCTTTCATTCCCTTCAAGCCGCTCTCGGAGAAGGTGGCGCAGCGTGGAAGGGTGTTCGAGATGGATAACGCCGGCAGCCCGGGGATGGAGAGCGGCAACAAGATAGCGGCCGTTCCCGGTCTCCAGCACAGTTCCCTTTTGGAGGTCCATCATTACCTGAGAACCCATTGGGATTTAAGAAAGTAAGCAATTCTACCCGGCAATCTTGAGCTCTTCAGAGTCAAAATCTTCAGGCGGCTCTAATCCATCATCCAGCCCCTCATACAGATATGGCAGCTTGTCGAAGCTAAAGTACTTCATCCGTGTCTTTTTCATCCGGCTCTCCCATAAACTTTCCAAGCTTGGTGTTCTTTACAATAGTCTTGTAGCTGACTGCCATGTTACAACCCCGTGCTGCCGAAGCCGCCTTCGCCCCGCGCTGTCTTGTCCAGTTCTCCAACGAGGCTCACCAGCGCATGCTCGACTTTGGTGATCACCATCTGCGCCACCTTGAGCCCGCGCTTCACCTCATATCTTTCCTTCCCGAAATTGATGAGAATCACTCCCACATCGCCGCGATATCCGGCGTCGATCGTGCCAGGGGTGTTCACCAAAGAAATGCCATGCTTCAGCGCCGGCCCCGATTTCGGCCGCACTTGCGCCTCATAGCCAACGGGAATAGCCATGCGGAATCCGCACGAAACCAGCTTTCGCTCGCCTGGCTCCAGTATCGCGTCTTCCGCCGCGTAGATATCCATGCCGGAGTCGCCCTCATGGACGTAGTGCGGCATCTTCACATCTGCAATCTTTTGGATCTTGATCTCTACCATCCCCGGAAAGGCAACCGAAGCTCCCTTTTTAAAAACGATGGTTATGAAAGATATATGTCAACCGACATAATCCGGCTTGTCGGGCTTGGCTTCCTGCATCATGTCCGCGAGAGCGGTGAGCTTCTCCTGAACCACGCTTCCCGTCTTGGCATCGACGCGCACGTTCAGCGTGTTAAGGTGAGCGGTGATAAACGTGATGTTGTAGAGCGTCTTGTTTTCGATCACCTGAAGGACGACAATCGTCTTCAGCGCAGTATGCTGCTCGTATTTTTTCTTCTGCAGCTGCGCGACCTTGCCAACAGCCTCATCGAAGTCCAGCTTCACGGAAGAGATTTCCAACTCGTGGATGGCGTTCGCCTTGAAAATCTCCTCCTCCGCTTCTTCCGTGACAGCGTTTTCATTGAGGAAGAACGTCGTCATCGTGTCGTTCTCGTTGTAGAACCCGAACTGCCAGATGTTATCCTGCGCCCCATCAATCATGCGGAACACGTGCGCGAGAAAGGACTTCGGGTGCTCTTTCTTCCAGCCTGAGAATTCCTGCGACGCCTCGAGCGCTGCGAATCGTGTTTTGACGTCCACGGAAAAAAGAAGAGATGATTGTTTAAATATGTGTCGGAGCTATGAAGGTTCCTTCTTCATCATTCTTTGATAGACAGCGATAAAGGCCTCCGAGAGAGCCTTGACATTCGACTTTCGGCGCTCCGGTAAACGAGGGGTGAATACAGCGCGGATTCCAGTTTTGGTCTCCCTATATCGGTTCGTATAGGCATATTTGCCGATGAGGAATCCGTTTTCCAAAAGAGTAGACACAAACGGATCCACATGCTCCTTCTCCAGAGGCACGGAAACGATGCCGAGGGAAACACTAGGGACGACTCCTTCCAATTTGGATATTTCCATACCAAAGTCGATGGCATTATTCCGACACCGATTAGCGAGTCTCATCATACCTTCATCGCCAAAGCAGTCCCACATCTTCAGGGCCGTGTATCCAGAAGCTGCGGCAAGGGTGGTATGTGGAGTAAGGCCGGAGGTACAATAGTAAGAACATGTGGGAAGTTCTCCTGGCTGACGAAGAAGCAAGACGGCATTGCCTGGCACGCCGATGAACTTGTAGGGATCAATCGTTACGCTGTTTGCTTCTCGGGTAAAAGTCAACAGGTCCTCCGGACTCAGGAAGGCTCCAAGCATCCCTCCGTACGCAGCATCAATGTGTGTCCAAACTCCATTTGCGCGAAGTTCCCTGACAGAAGGCAGCTCATGCAAGGTTTCAATTTCACCGAAGGAGGTTGTTCCGTATGTTGACACGATTGCGGCAATATCGCGTGTTTCGGGAAGTCTGGCGCGAACATCCTCGTCTCTTGCCCGATGCAAGTTGTCAACAGGAATGGCTAAAGCCTCAAGTCCCAGCGCCTCACAGCTCTCGCGAACGCTTTGGTGTGTTAAGGAAGTGCAGAGAAGGTATTTTCCAAGGGTCTTTGCTTTCGCGCGACGCAATGCTTCAAAGTTAGAATGAGAGGACGAGGAGGTAAGCAGCCCGTCACTCATGCCACAGAGCGCGCCGATACGCTCAAGTAGTTGTTTCCCGATATCCAAGGCCGGACTGAAGCGATTGCTGTAGAGAGCCGTTGTGTACTTCCAAGATTTGGCATACACATCCTGCGTACACCAGCCCACCATGGACATGTAATCTTTGTGACCACTCATAGTTGGTTACGAATTCAGCTAAGAATAATAATATTTACACTTAATTTTCACTTTTTTAGCAATATTTATATATTAA
>JAGVXW010000008.1 GCA_018303575.1 Candidatus Woesearchaeota archaeon | reverse complement strand
TGGTTTTTGAGCATGCTCAGAAATCTGCTTGCATACCTCGAACTCAATCTGGAGATTGCGCAAGCAGATTTCTGACATTTCGAACGAAGTGAGATAACCAGCCATCGACGAGGACTTCGAAGAAGTCCGACAGCCGCCAGATCCGCTTGGAATCAAAGACACCCTACTTGACTTAACCTTATCGCTGGATTAAATCACCTCGAAGTACCTCTTCTTCTCCCACTCGGTCACCTGGAGCGCGTAGTCGTTCCACTCCTCGCGCTTGGCGTCGAGATACTTGGAATAGGTGTGCTCCCCGAGCGCGGCCTTGAACAGCGTGCTCTTCTTCAGCTCATCCAGGGCTTCCTTCAGGGAGCCGGGCAGGGTGGCGATGTGCTTCTTCTCCCTTCCGACTTCATCGAGATGGTAGACGTTCTCTTCGACCGGCGCGGGCGGCTCAAGCTTGTTCTTGATGCCGTCAAGGCCTGCCGTGAGCATCAGGGCGAACGCGAGATAAGGATTGCAGCTTGGGTCCGGGCAGCGCAGTTCAGCTCTCGTGCTTTGCTCTCTTCCGGGAGAATAGCGCGGGATCCTCACCAGCGCGCTCCTGTTCTGCTGCGCCCAGCAGATGTACACTGGTGCTTCATAGCCAGGAACGAGGCGCTTGTAGGAATTGACCGTGGGCGAGAGGACAGCGATCATGTTCCTCACGTTTTTCAGCTGGCCGGCGACGAAGTGCCTCGCTACTTTGCTCAGCTTGTAGGGGTCCTTGGCGTCATAAAACATATTCTTTTCTCCAGAGAACAGGCTCTGGTGCACGTGCATGCCCGAGCCGTTGATGCCGAAGACGGGCTTGGGCATGAACGTCGCATACAGCTCATGCTTGTGCGCGACGCTCTTAACGACATGCTTGAAGGTGATGCATCTATCTGCGCTCAATAAAGCGTTGCCGTACTTGAAGTCGATCTCATGCTGGCCCCACGCTACTTCATGGTGGCTCATCTCCACCTCCAGGCCCATGCTCTCCAGCGCCCGGACGATCTCGTTCCTCACTCCCGTTGCGAGATCACGGGGCGAGAAATCAAAGTAGCCAGCCACATCATGCGGCACCGGCGTGTATTCCCCATTCGTCTTCTTGAAGAGGAAGAACTCCAGCTCCGGGCCGACATTGTACTCGAAGCCCATCTTCTCGGCTTCCACCATCGCGCGCTTCAGGATATGGCGGGGATCGCCTTCGAACGGCTTTCCGTCTGGAGTATGGACATCGCAGATCATCCTTGCAGTGCGGTCGTCCTCCCAGGGCAGCACCGCGTACGTGCGCACGTCAGGATGCAGCACCATGTCGCTCTCGAAAATGCGCGTGAATCCTTCTATGGAGGAGCCGTCGAACCAGATGCCCTTCTCCAGCGCCTCCTTCAGCCGCTCGGCCGGGATGTTGACGGCCTTGACCATGCCGTGGATGTCGGTGAACTGCAGCTGGATGTATTTGATGCCGTCCTTCTTCGCCTGTTCGATAAGGTTCATGGTTTGGCCCCCTCAAAATTCTCCTACTTCGTGGATGGTACATATTTATCCTTATTCTCGTTTTTTTGGAACAATGTTCAGTCAAAAGGAAAAGTTATTTAAAATAGTAAAAACCGCGTGAAAGATGGAGGGGGGAATGAAACATGGTACAGCAAGTTGTGTTAGATAAGACCGACGAGAAGATCCTGAATGAACTCTTGGCAAACGCCAAAACGCCGCTCCGGGAGATGGCACGACGGGTCGGAACCAGCTTTGTGACAGTGATGAACCGGATCAAGAAGATGGAACGGCAGGGAGTCATCCAGAAGTACACGTGCAGGGTGGATTACGAGAGGCTCGGCTACGACGTCCATATCCTGGTGGAGATGCGCATCGCGAAAGGCAGGCTCATCGAGCTGGAAAGGAAGATCGCGCGTTCTCCGAACGTCCTGGCGGTCTACGACACCACCGGAGACTATGATGCCGTAATTCTGGCCCGTTTCAAAAGCACGCGCGCCATGGACAGCTTCATCAAGGAGATTCAGACGTACGATTTCGTCGAGCGCACGAACACGAAGCTGATCCTGAACACGATCAAGGAGGACGCGCTGAGACTTTAGACGCTCACCAGCTCCTGCAGCGCCTTGTACGCTTTCAGTGCGTCGTTCTCGTGGAGGATGAACGTCAGCTCCGTGAACGTGGAGACGATCTCGAAGATGTTGATGCCGTGCCAGAGGAGCAGGCGCAGGCAGGTCGCGATCACGCCCGGAGTGTACAGGAATTTCTCGGAGAAGCGGAGGGAAACCGCAACCAGATGATCCTGGACGTGGATGATACTGTCTTTCAGGATGCGCTTGAGCTCGGGGATGTGGCGCATGTTCGTGACAATGACGCTTTCATGGATGCCATGGATGATGTTGAGCATCTCTCCCTTCGACCTGTCAACGGTTTCGCGAATCGCCGGCAGCTTCCCGAACAGCCCCGAGCCCTTCCGCACCGCGATGTCGCACAAGTGATTTGTAAGCGTGATCTCCGAGCGGAAGTCGAACCTTGGGACTTTCGCCTTCTCCTGGCTCTTCTCGGCGTAGCGCCGCAGCGCCATGACGATGGCGCTCCGCTGCACCGGCTTCCCCAGCTCCTTCGCAATGGATTTCTCGAGCTGCTCAGCGACATTGCCGAAGCTCACGATGTCCTGTTCGATGCAGTACGAAAGCAAGGGCTGCTCGTTCACCGCTTTCTCGACGAGATGGCTGATCGTAACCATGTTATTGAAAAATTCGGAATCGAAAGTCCGCTCTAAGGGCGAACTTTTCAATCCCGAAAACCCCTACCGTCGGGGTTTTCGTTATCAGCGCAACAGAATGTTTATATCCTATATAAAGCTTCCCTATAGATTTGTTAAGATTGAAAGAGAGCGTGCGACGGTCATTTTGCTTCGCAAAATGCCCTACTCGGGGACATACTCACTTCGTTCGTAGGTTCGCGCGCACGCAAACAACCCCTCGCCGCACGCAAACGTTAAATAGAGAGAGAAAAGCGCACAATCGGAAGTGGAACAATGAACATCGCAATCGTTGGATACGGGGGCATGGGCAAGATGGTGGCGCAAGCCGCTCAGGAAAAGGGGCTCACGATTAGCGCCATTATCGACCCTGTCGCGAAAGAAGCGACGCACAAGAAAGTCGATAGCAACGCGCTCAAGGGAGTTGATGTCGCGATTGACTTTACGCATCCCTCTGCTGTCCTCGAAAACATCCGCGTTTACTGCGACACCAAAACAAACGCAGTTGTCGGCACAACCGGATGGTACGACAGGCTGCCCGAGGTCAAACAGATGGTGCAGAAATCTGGCATTGGCTTCCTCTGGGGCTCGAACTTCAGCGTCGGGGTGAACATCTACTTCAGGATTGTCGAGAACGCGGCGAAGCTCGTCAACAAGGCGGAGCAGTACGATGTCTGGGGCTTCGAGATCCACCATCATACTAAATCGGATTCTCCATCGGGAACCGCCAAGTCGCTATCGGATATTTTAATAAAAAACATCTCGAGAAAGAAGAAGGCTGTTTACGAGATGCTCAATAGGAAGATCGCGAAGGACGAGTTCCATTTCGCCTCTGTCAGGGGCGGGCCGGTGAACTTCGAGCACACGATCGGCTTTGACAGCGCCGCGGATTGCCTGACTTTAAAGCACGCGGCGAGGAACAGGCAAGGGTATGCTGAGGGCGCAGTTTTAGCGGCGCTCTGGCTGGGCAAGAAAAAAGGGTATTTCGAGCTGGATGATTTCATGAAAGGGTTGCTGGGGGAATGAACATGAAAATGCAAGGGGTGTACACCGCGATTGTCACGCCGTTCAAGAAGGACGAGAGCGTCGATTGGGACGCGCTGAAGAAGCTCGTTGAGTTCCAGATCGAAAACAAGGTTGCAGGCATTGTTCCGTGCGGCACGACTGGGGAATCGCCGACCCTGACCGAGGAAGAGCAGGTCGAAGTGATCAAGAGGGTTGTGCAGTGGGTGAACGGGAGATGCAAGGTGATCGCCGGCACGGGCTCGAATTCCACCGCGAAAAGCGTGAAGATGAGCCAGAAGGCGGAGCATCTCGGAGCAGACGGAGTCTTGATTGTCAACCCCTATTACAACAAGCCGACGCAGGAAGGATTGTATAGGCACTTCAAGGCCGTCGCCGACGCAATAAAGATTCCTGTTGTTGTATACAACATCAAGGGCAGGACGGCAGTGAACGTCGAGACAAAAACGCTCATGCGCCTAGTGAAGGACTGCAGGAATGTCCTCGCGGTCAAGGAAGCGTCCGGAGATTTGAACCAGATGAAAGACGTGATTGCGCAAAGGCCGAGTGAATTCTCTGTTTTGAGCGGCGATGACGGCATCACCTTGGATTTGATGAAGGCGGGCGGCGACGGCGTTGTCTCGGTCGCTTCAAACGCGATTCCGGGAAAGATGGTCGAACTTGTAAACGCTGCTTTAAGCAAGGATTTTTCACGAGCTGAGAAATTGAATACAGAGCTGAAGCCCTTCTTTGATGGCGAGTTCATGGAAACGAATCCCTTGCCGATAAAGGCTGCGCTGGCAATGCAAGGAAAATGCGAGGAAGTCTACAGATTGCCGATGTGCGAGATGCGGCCGGAGAACAGGCAGAAGTGGCAGGGCATCCTGAAGGGCATGGGACTCGTATGAAGCTTCCCTTCACGAAGAAGCAGATAGGATCGCTTCCTACTCCAGTCTACATTTATGATGAGAAGGGGATACGGGAAACCGCGAAACAATTGAAAAAGGCGTTCTCCATCTTCCCCGGTTTCAAGGAGTATTTCGCTGTCAAGGCACTGCCGAATCCCTTTATCCTGAAAGTCCTCAAGAGCGAAGGCTTCGGCACTGACTGCAGCTCCCTTCCTGAATTGATGCTCGCAGAAAAAATTGGGCTTTCAGGCGAAGAAATCATGTTCACGAGCAATCACACAAAAGCCGAGGAATTCGTGAAGGCTAAAGAGCTCGGTGCCGTCATCAACCTCGACGATATCACGCATATTGACTTCGTGAAGAAGGCCTGCGGCCTTCCTGGGCTTGTGAGCTGCAGGTACAATCCCGGACCGCGAAGAGGCGGAAACGTGATCATCGGAAATCCTGCGGAAGCGAAATTCGGGATGACGCACGAGCAGGTCTTCGACGCGTACGCGAAACTGAAAAAGGAAGGCGTGAAGCGATTTGGCTTGCATACAATGGTTGTATCGAACGAGCTGAACGAAGAATACCTGATCGAAACCGGCAGGATGCTCTTCCAATTGGCGCTCGATGTGCACAAGAAAGTCGGCGTCACGCTCGAATTCATCAATCTTGGCGGCGGCTTCGGCATCCCGTACAAGCCGGAGCAGAAAGCGATTGATATGGAAAGGGTCGCGAGCGAGATTCACAAGGCCTATGAGTCCATCCTCCTGAAGAATAATCTCAAGCCAAGAATATACTTGGAATGCGGGCGGCTCGTGACAGGCCCGCATGGATATCTGGTAACCAAAGTCCTCCATGTCGAGGAAAAATACCGCAAGATCATCGGCGTGGACGCGACCATAGCCAACCTGATGCGGCCCGCGATGTACGGCGCCTACCATCATATCACTGTTCTTGGAAAAGAAAACGAAAAACTTTCAATCACGGCGGATGTTGTCGGAAGCTTGTGCGAGAACAACGACAAGTTCGCGATTCAGAGAGCGTTGCCAGCGATTGCTCTTGGCGATATTCTCGTCCTTCATTCCACGGGGGCGCACGGCCACGCGATGGGATTCAATTACAATGGAAAACTACGGAGCGCTGAGTATTTGATGCGGCCAGATGGCACATTTACGAAGATTCGCCGCGCTGAGACTGTTGAGGACTATTTCGCTACGCTGGATTTTTGAAGCGCTTGGAAAGTTTAGGCCTTGACCCCAACATTAAGGTAGTGACGGTTTTCATTCCCATACCTCTTTTTTGGTAGTCCTTTCCTTATTCTTGGTAATCCTATAAATATTTTCAATATAGAAAAAAATTAACTCTATGGCGGGCAGAGAAAGATTTATATAGATATTCATACTAATCTGTATGAAAAGGTATACAAAAATGTATGAAGACCCGTATAAGAACCCGCAACAGACCGGAGTGAAGGAGCTGGAAGCGTTTTTGCAGCTCCTCGCTGACTTGAATGAGCCGATGGAGCTTTTTGCCATGGGCGGCACTGCCATGGTGCTCAAAGGCATCAAGGCGGCCACGAAGGACATCGACTTCATGACACCGCTTCCGCAAGAGAGGATACGCAAGCTCTTCACCCTAGCCGGCTTGAAAGAAAAGCAGAAGTCTACAGCATGCAACATCTGGATGCTGGGCAACATCCGGATTGACCTCTTTTACAGGGGCTTTGTGATGGGCATCCCTTTTCCTACGGATTGGAAACAGAAGTCTGAGCACGTGCGGGATCTTGGAAAGCTCAGATTGTACATCCTCAACTGGCAAGATATCCTGATCACCAAAATCGCCCGCAATGAGCCCAGGGACATTGAAGACTGTGTGGCGATTATCAGACATCAGAACATTGACGTGAGCGAATTGAAGAAGCGTTATGAGGGGATAGCGGAGACAGCCATCCTTGCCGATTACGCGTATAGGTTCAAGATGCTGGAGCAGGCGCTCAAATGACCACCGCGGAACTGTTTAGGGAACTGGAACAAAGAGGGTTCGACCTCGATTTCCCTAGCGCTCGCTCTGCTGAAGAAATCATTTTAGAGCTCCTGAAAGAGAAGAATGAGCGCCTGAAGCTCGCGATTCCACTTTTACTTAGAGAGCCGTTTGAGTACGGGAGACTGAGGGGGAAATTAAGCCCGGACTTGAAAAAACAACTGGATAAGATCATCCTCATCTCGGAGCAGATATTCAGGAAAGAGGGGTTGGAACAGGGGCACTTGCTTGAGATGATCAAGGAAAACAAGCTCAAGGCCGCGATTCCTAAGGCCGAGCTGCAGTATTACTTGGACGCGTTCCGGGAATCCCTTGAGAGGCAGAGACAGCGGGAGGCGAGCGAGAAGGAAGAGCAGATTGGCCAGAGGGCGCGATTGACCCTCAATCAGGCGCTTTCAGAGCTCTTTTCGCCCGCCAAGAGACGGATCATGGAGAAGATATTTAGGCATGAAAAGCTCACCAATACCGAGCTGAAGTATTATTACCGGTCGATCAAGCCCATTGGCGAAGCCATTTCCAATAAGAGCTTGCAGGAATATGCCCAGATCATCAATTCCATCAAGAAGTATAGCGAGAAACCATAACGATTTAATAGCGCATAGAGATTCACAAGCAAAAACGAGGCTTTCCATGGAGATTATTGCGTCTAAAAGAGTGCAGTCGATCGGCGGCTATGCCTTTGCCGAAGTAGACAAAGAGGTCGAGAAGCTCAAGAGGCAGGGCATTGTCCCTCTTGATTTCGGAGTCGGCGACCCGAAAGAGCAGACTCCGGGCCTGATCCGCAACGAGACGAAGAGGGCGATTGACAAGAGACGGACAGCCGGCTACCCTTCCTACATCGGCGAGCCGGAATTCCGCTCAGCCATTTCTGACTGGTGCAGGAAGCGGTTCAGCATCAAGCTCAACCCTGAGTCGGAAGTGACATCTTCCATCGGCTCCAAGGAAGGCATCTTCCACTTCGCTGAAGGATTCATCAATCCGGGCGATTATGCTTTGGTGCCCTCTCCCGGCTATCCGCCCTGGAGCCGCGGAACCTTGTTCGCTGAGGGCCTGTCTTATTATTTGCCGCTCCTGAAAGAAAATTCGTTTTTACCCCAATTGGAGAACATCCCAAAGGAAATCCTCAAGAAGGCGAAAGTGCTTTGGATCAATTATCCGAACAACCCGACGAGCGCGATGTGCGACAAATCATTCTTGAAGAAAGTGGTGGATTTCGGGCAGGACAACCGCATTATTGTCGCTTCTGACGAAGCTTATAGTGAGTTCTATTACGATGAGAAGGACAGGCCGCATTCCATCCTTGAGTTTGGGCATGAAGGCTGCGTCGCGTTCAATTCTCTTTCCAAACGGAGCTATATGACGACGTATCGCGTCGGCTGGGCTGCCGGCGATGAGCGCATCATCTCTGTCTTCAGGAAGGTGAAGACGAACATCGATTCCGGAACTTCGACATTTTTGCAGGACGCGGCTATAGCTGCCTATTCCGATGAGAAGCACGTCGCCGAGATGCGCAACGATTACCGGATAAAACGCGATCACTTATGTAAGGCTTTAGTTGAGGCAGGGCTCGAAGACTGCACGCCCAAAGGCACGATGTACATCTGGCAGCGCGTTCCTCAAGGAATGACAAGCGTCGACTTCGCGAAGAAGCTCCTCGACCCCGAGATCGCCTGCGTCGTCACCCCCGGAAGCTGGATCAGCCAGGAAGACGGAGGTTTGAATCCCGGCGAAGGCTATGTGCGCTTCGCGATGGTGCCGACGATAGCCGAATGTAAAGTGGCTGCGGATCGGATTAGGAAGATGGAGTTCTAATTTGGCCTGGCAGACCAAAT
>JAGVXW010000011.1 GCA_018303575.1 Candidatus Woesearchaeota archaeon | reverse complement strand
ATGGGCTACATCGCTGGAGACACGTTAACCCAGCATGTCAGAAAGCACGGTTTTGAGCATCGCATTGCCGTCCCGGTGCTGGACTCCATGCGCGAATTCAGACACGAGTTGAGTGACATTCTCGAGTCGGCATTTACGCGGGCGGAGCGCGCCGTGCTCATGAGCGGCGAAGCGGCGGCAGCTAGAAAAGCGTTTCCGGACGTCGATGAGGCCGAAATCAGGCGCCATCTCTACACGCACAGGCTGCTGGCCAAGCTCGGAAGGCAAGTACCTGAATTTGTGAGGGGATACGCGGAGATTGACGCGTTTCTGAAGGGTCAGGAAGATGATACCTGCATCACCTTCGACTCTCCTGGCAACCGCATCGTGAACCGTGACGCTCCGGGGGATTTGAGGATTTTCCGCTTTGATTTCAATCAAGTTGCCAGGGGATTCTACGGCCTCGACGTTGCCTTGCTCTTCACCTATATCGGCATCGAGCAGGCTGGAGGCATAGAGCGGGTGAGCAGGTATCTCCAGCTCGAGGTGCTGAATGAATCGCATGGCATGCATAATGGCTTCACCAATGAACCGCTCTTTAGGGAAATGCGGGATTCCCTGCGCCGCGATATTGATGCCGGCGTCCCTCCTGATGTGTATGAATCCCCTGCATTTATCCATACCCTCGGCCTCATGCACGTGGCGCTCTATCATAGGCTTGCGATGGCCTTAGCCGACAGCGTGAGGAAGGGGGACGAAGTCATGCAAAGGCAAAGGAGAGCAGAACTTGGGATGTGCTTTGAGTCCGCAGAAGAGGCCTACAATTCCGTGAGCGAGCGCCAATCAGATATCCCAAAGATGCTCAGGGCTGTCCCGCTGCACTACTTGAGGTGATTCAGTAATGGATCTCCCTTGAGAGGTGCGAGATCATCTTGATCGTGTCATACAGGTTGGAAATCACGAGCGCGTCCTTTGAAGGCTTGCTCAGCCCCGCTTGCATGCGCTTCGCCACCTCCTTGAACTTCTTGTCGTGTTGGAAGAGCGCATCCGTCGAGAACTTGTAGAAGAGGGCCTGCACCCCGTCAAAGAGCGCGATTGTCTCCTCGAAGAGCGCTAGGGTCGCGGGCTCAATCTCCAGCTTCCCCGAGATGATGAACTCGCAGATGTCGCGGAGGTTGTCGACCATCTGCTCGACGAGGATGAGCGTATAGTAGAGTGAGTTCGTCTTGTTGCGGTCCGCATATCCCCTCTTCGTGAGCAGGCGCATGGAGAAGTACGTGAGTTTGTTGTTGGTCTCTTCGCGGATCTTGAGAGCGGCAAGCTGCGCGTAATCCCCAGCCCTGGCGGCGGCCACGATGTCCTGCATCATCAGCGACGTCGAAAGGAAGATTCGGCGGATGATGTTGTCGAGGTCGTTCTCGAGCGTCGTCGCGACGCTCTTGATCGTGCAGGAGGTCGCGTTCTGGCTGACAATCTCCCATCCGATGAGCAGGAGTACCTCTGCCGCGACCTTATCGAAGACCCTGCGGTCGTGGTAGTTCACCTGCAGCTCGGTCACGCCTTGCGCATACGGGCTTCCAATCATCCGCTTGAGGAACTTGTCTGGTGACGCGATGGTGATTTCGACTTTTTTCTCCTGCTCCCCGTGCGGCGGCCTGACCGTAAGGCCGCTGCCTTCCTCCTCGACCTCAAGCTCATCGCCCTTCTTGATGTTATAGCGTTGCGCCCATTGCCGGGGCAAAGAAATCAGTTGAGTCGACTCGGCAATCTGGATGACCTTGCGCCTCATGGTGAAGAGGAATGGATTGGCTTATTTAAGTTTTGCTTTTTTATAAGGTAGCTTATAATCTATAAATACGCATTCAAAAAGAAATCAATGGAACTCCTTGGAAATGTGCCAGATCATGTTCAGGGCGGAATGGAGCCGGGCGAGCACCGGCCCGTCCTTGGACGGCTTCTCAAGCTCCTGCTCGATGCGCTTCCCCAGCTCTTTCACCTTGGTGTTGTGGCTGAAGAACGCTTCAGGCGAGAACTCCTTGAACAGGACGTGCGACTGTTCAAAGCAATGGAGCGTCTCCCGGAAGAGATGAAGCGCGGAGTCCCTTGGCTGAAGCTTTGATTCCACAAGATAGCCGCAGATGTCCCTGAGCTCATCCACAATCTGCTCGACCAGCAGGACAATGAAATATACTGCGGGCGTCTTCGCCGGCTCGCTGTAGCCCCGCTCCATCAGCAGCCTCAGGGAAAAATAGGTGAGCTTGTTGTTGGTCTCCTCCAGCATCCCCAGGCTGTCGAGCTGGCCGTATTGCTTCGCTTTGATAGCGGCGAGCATCTCCTCCATCATGGAAGCTGTAGACGAGAAGAGGCGCTCGATAACCGCCCCCAGGTCATTCTCAAGCGCTGTTGCCACGCTCTTGATGGTGCAGGACGTTGCGCCCTGGCTGATGATCTCCCAGCCGATGAGCAGGTTCACTTCCGCCGAGACTTTCTCGAACACTTTCCTATCGGAGAAATTCACTTTCATCTCTGTCACGCCCTGGATGTACGGGCTCCAGAGCATCCTCCGGAGGAACTTGTCAGAGGAAGCGATCGTGAGCTCGACCTTCTTCTGCACCGGCTTGCCAACCGGCGAGATGCAGAGGCTCCTGCCGCTCTCAGTGACTTCAACCTCGTCGCCCTTCCTCAGGCCGTAGCTCATCGCCCACTTCCTGGGGAGCGAGACCAGCTGGGTCGAATCCCTGATTTGCATGATCTTTCTGCGCATGAGCGTGCTGAGCCCCCTTTCTTATTAAATGTATTCTTTCCTCGGTATAGGAAAGGCGAAAAAGTATGGAAGGATATTGTCACCCCTCAAATTTTCATAAAAAAGGCAGGTATATATAAAGCTTTCTGCGATTATATAATATTATATAAATTTTCTCCGTCGAGAAAGCATTTTTTTCCGGAATGCTTATATAGGAAAACACCCTAGAGAGGAACAGGTGTAAACATGAGGGGAGACACCAAGAAGTTCGAGCTGGTCGTGTTCGTTGACGGCCCCGGCAATGAACTCGCCTAAAAGAACGTAAGACAGAGAGGGGAAAGGGGTTTCTGGCAGGGTGAAGGATTTGAGCGTGTTTTGTGAAAAGTGTGCAGGCCCTGGCTTAAGGATGATATTCTCTTTAAGGGTCACATTTATATCTAGAGAATCACCACCACCACCGAGATGGATAAAGCCGGAATCTCAAACGTAGGTGCGGCGGAAAGAGGAAGAACCCTCCTTTTCGATTTTGACAACACTTTGTATACCAACAGGCGTATGGCAGAGCATCAGGCGGACGTCCTCTACCGGTTTGTGGCTGAAAAGACAGGCCTGAGCCTGGAAGAAGCTAAAAGATCTTTCGATGAAAGACTCCGCAAGTTCGCTCAGCAGTTTGGGGTACCAGTCTCCCGGTCGTGGGGCATCCCCATTTGGTATGCGAGTGGGGCAGAATGGAACGCCTATCGGGACGAGCATATCGCTGCCCGCGGGTATCTTGAAAGAGATGAGCGGTTGATTGCCGTCTTTGAAAGGTTGCGTTCACAACGTTTTGATTTGGCGGTGGCGTCAAACAGCCCGCAAAAATTCATCAGGGAGGCCCTAGGCCTCCTTGGGATTGAAGCAAAAGTAGTGAGCTCCGACCTCGTCCACGCCTTCAAGCCATCAATAGATTTCTTTTGGCTTGCTACCCACCACTTAGAAGTCCAGCCCGAAGCGTGCATCTCCATTGGGGACCGGGATTGCGACATTTCCCCTGCCAATGCGCTGGGCATACGCGGAATCAGGGTACGAAGCGTCCAAGACGTGTACCATATTGATGATTATATACAGAGGCTGGATAAATCCGGAGAAACCAATTTATTGCTTTGAGAAGACGCCACCATAAGGAATCACTGCAATATCCCGTACCCAATCAATCTAAATCTATTCCCTAACATTCTTGAGATTGTAATTCTGGCGCCGACATCCGCGCACACCGGCAATTTCAAGCGGCACTTGATAACATCTTTTTTCAGCTCGTCCACAATGCCGACTGTGCTCGCGGCGTTGACGTTGAGCATGAGCAGCTCTCCTTTCTTCACCGGCTCCACGCTCATCGCCTTCTCCATCCCCACCACTCGGTTGAGGAGATGCACCTCGAGCTGAAGAGCGCTCCGCACCGGCGGCAGCGTGCCGGGCTTGCCGACGGCAGAGCCCAATAATTGATCGCTCTTGACGATCGCGGGGTCAAGCGTCGTGAGGAGGGCTGAGCTGCCCCCGGGATGCACCTGCTCTACGTCTGTTCCGCCGGATTGCAGCCCGGCGATCTTCGTGAACAGGGGCTTGAAGATGCGCTGGTTCTTCTCGATGAGGTCATAGCCGGGCCTGATCTCGATGTCCATGCCGATGTCCAGCATGCCCTGCTGAAGCGAGCCGCCCAGCACGCCTCCCTTGATTTTCGCGATGTCCGCTCCCGGCCTGTTGACGTCGAAGCTGCGCGCCACATAAAAGCGCGGCTCCTTGGAAGGATCTCGCTCTGGAGTCGGGATATGCTCCTGGATCGCCTCAAGCAATCGATTGATGCCGGCGTTATGGCGTGCTGAAACGGGAATGATGGGAGCATGGGCGAAGGGAGTTTCACTGAGAAATTTCCTGATCTGCTCATGGTTTTTCAGCCCCTCCGCCTCAGAAACGAGGTCGATCTTGTTCTGCACGACAACAACATTCTTGATGCCCATGATTTCCAAAGCCATCAGGTGCTCGCGCGTCTGCGGCTGGGGGCACTGCTCGTTGGCCGCTATCAGCAATAAAGCGCCGTCCATGATTGTTGCGCCTGCCAGCATCGTCGCCATCAGGCTCTCGTGCCCCGGCGCGTCGACAAAACTCACGGTCCTGAGCAGTTCCGCCTCTCCCTGCGGCTTCGTCGTCAGCGTTCCGTTTTCCTTGTAGATCCCGGAATTGGCATAGCCGAGCCGGATCGTGATGCCCCGCTTGATCTCCTCAGAATGCGTGTCTGTCCACTTCCCGGATAAGCGCTCCAGAAGCGTCGTCTTGCCGTGGTCGACATGGCCGATCAGGCCGATGCTCACCGATGGCTGGGCGCTTCCTTTTTCCTTTTTCTTGGGAGCGCGCTTCGCCATTTATGCTTTCTTCTCCTCAGGCTTTGGCGCGGGGAAGAGTTCGGCCAGCTTTTTGGAGCCTTCCTTAGAAACCTTGACATTCACTTGCGCGATGCGGTCGCTGATCTTGTGCCCGCACACGGTTTTGCGCTTGCGCGCCCCGCGCGGCATTCTCCGGCGCAATCCGACGCCCCCCAATAAGCTCAGGCGCTTCCTGAGGTCGCGGATGCCCCTCCGCATCGGAAAGCCGGCCGTGTCAGAGCCGCCGGTGATGAGAAGCTCTGCTCCTGTCAAGCCGATGAGCTCGCCCTTGACGCTCTCCCCGATGTTCTTGCCGATGAACGCGGCGGCGTCCGCGTCCTTGACCTCCTTCTGATAGGTCTTCCCCGTGCCGGGATCTGCGATGCAGACTTTGAACTCAGCCATTTTTATCCTCCTGAAACACGCGAAGGAAAGCCAGGGGATTTAAAAAGGTTGTTGTGAAGCCCGGCGCAAAGGGATTTTTCCTTCAGATGTCCTAAAATAGAATTCAGGAGGAAAGAAAAATATCGTTCGCTATTGCAATATCTTCCGGTCCTGATGGATCAAGGTGCGCAGGACAAAGGGGAACATCAGGGTTGTGATGATGGACATCGCGACGATGGCGCTGTAGACCTCTGGAGTCAATAGCCCGTAGGAGCGCGCCAACTCTGCCAGGACAAGCTCCACCGAGCCGCGGGAGTTCATGCCCCAGCCAATCAAATGCGTCTGCTTGATGGTGAGATCGGTAAAGGGGGTGGCGGCGATGGCTCCGCCAACTTTGCCGGCGATGGCCACGCCCAAAACAAGGAGTGTCATGGGCCAGTTGCGCAGCAGCCCAAAGAAATCGAAATGCAGGCCGATGTTGATGAAGAAGAAGGGGATGATCAGCGAGAATGTCATCACTTCCAGCTCCTTCACAAGCTCATGATGCTCGGCCCGATGATTCTCTGCCATATTAATGATGATGCCAGCGACAAACGCGCCGATGATGGGGCCGATGCCGAAGCGGGAGGACAGCACTGCGATGAGCAGCCCGAACACGAGGATGAAGGAAAAGGTGCTGATGCGGTTGCGCTCCTTCTGCACGAGGTGCAGGCCGAGGGGGAAGAGGCGATAGGTGAGATACGCGAGCAGGGCGAAAACAAGGATCTTCACGGGAAAGAAGAACAGCCCAGATAAATCTCCGCTGACGAAGAAGAGGAGCAGGGACAGGAAAAGGATCTCAAAGATGTCATCGATGATGCCCGCGCCGAGCATGATCGTGCCCACTTTCGTGTTGAGCGCGCGGAGCTCGAGCAGCACCTTGAGCTTTGTGCCCTCGGCAGTTAGCGCGATGGCCGCCCCGACAACCAGGCCGACCAGCACAGAATAGCCCATGAACGTCATGAGCAGGAACCCGAGGACAGCCGGCATGAGGACGCAGAAGATCGCGATCACGATGGAATCCCGCTCCGCCTGCCTGAATTTCGGGAGGTTGAGCTGCATGCCGGTCAAGAGCAGGAGGAATACGATGCCCAGGTCAGAAAGGAAGGCGATGTCGGGCTGCACGCCGCGGATGAAGAGCGCGAAAAACGGGAGCCCGAGGAGCATGCCGGCGAGGATCTGGCCGATCACGCGGGGATACCTGATGAAGAAGAAGAGCTCGGAGAAGGCGAATGTCACGACAAGGATGAGCGCCAGGCTCGTCAGGATTTCTGCCATGTTTTGAGGGCGCTGCAGGGCAGCGCACTGTCGCCGATGAACGGATAGAGCCGGCAGATCTCCGGCCGGTCCTCATAGATCTTGCAAGTGGCTTCAGTCCCGCCCTGCCCCAGGAAAATGCAGCCGCCATTGACATGCCTTAAAGCATGATTTCCGGTTGCTGGATCGAAAGCATCCGGTTCCGCATAGTCGGCCATCTTGAACTTGGTCCGCTTCACATGCGGCGCCTGAGAGATCCGTTTTAAGTCAGAAGCGGACACTTTCACGATCAATCGGCAGGAATTCCCGCACCGGATGCAGCGGAAGTTCTCGCGGAGCGCGTCCATGCCCGTTTTTTGGAAAAAGGGTATATTAAGGTTATGCCCGGTTCTGAAGCCACCATAACATTTATATATCACTCGCCAATAAGAACAGATTTATGCAACGGGTGGGAACATTCTTTGTCATGGTGGCGCTTTTGGCTCTATCAGTTTCTGCTGCGCCGTCGCTAAGTGCGGATAGTCTTCTGGATTTCGACGAACTCTATCATAACCAGAGCAGGAGCCTGTCTTTCACGCTCTCGAACACCGGCTCCACCCCAGTTACCGGCATTAGCTTTTCCAGCTCAGCCGGCAGCGACTATACCCTAACATTCTCGCCGGCCACGATCGCCACGTTGGGCGCCGGCGGCTCGGCCACGGTGAACGTGAAGCTGTTCGCCGGCTTCGGCGCTGAGATCGGCGACAATGTCAGCGTCGGGAATGTCCTCGCGAACACGGATCAGGGCAGCGCCACGCTCTCTAAGATGACCGCCGACATCCGCAGCTATCTCAAGATCGCCAATGTCCGCCTGAACGGCCCGGGCTTCAGGGAAACCATAACAAGAGACGGAGAGCGCTTCGAGGAGTACCTGAGGCCGAGCGATCCGTTTGAGCTGGAGGTGGAGCTCGAGAATGTCTTCCCGAGCGTGGCCAACCAGGACAGCGAGATCAGTGAGATCGAGGTGGAAGTGATAATAAAGAGCATAATCGAGGATGAGGAGGATCTTGAGTTCCCCATCCAGACCGATGAGCTGAGCTTCGAGGGCAACGACCGCAAGAAAGTGTTCAGGTTCAACAGCAGCATCCCTTTGCAAACGGACAGCGACTTTTATGAGATAGAGATTGGGGTGTCGGGCGAGGACGATTTCGGGCACAGCGTCGGCTACACGTGGACGGTTGAGATGCAGGTGAGCAAGGACGTGCATGATCTGAGGATCATCCAGCTCGAGGCCGCGCCAAAATCCCTGTCCTGCGAGACGCAGATGGTTATCAGCGTGGGCGTCATGAACCTCGGCAGGAATGATGAGAAGTATGTCACCTACACCCTTTCCGCGCCGTCGCTTGGCCTCCTCATCCGGCAATCGCGCTTCCAGCTTGACTCCAACATCGACAACGACGAGAACATCTACCGCCGCACTCACCCGGTCGCTATTCCCATCGCCTCGCGCGGCAATCATACATTGACGCTCACCCTCTATCGCGACGGAGACGTGCTCGAGGATGTCTCGGCCATCGCGATCCCCGCCCGGGGATGCGGCCCGCAGCAAGCCGAAGTACAACCGATTGAGGAACCTCAAGAGGAGCCGGTTGAAGAGACCCAAGAAGAGGCGGACATTGAAGAGGAGCCAGAGGACGTTGATGTGGGAAGCGAGGAAGGTCCCGAGGTCATCTCTTCATCTGAATCTAGGCCCGCAGTCCATAAGGCGCAGCCTGTGCTCGGGACGCGGGAGCGGAAGCTTGACCCTTTCCAGGTGCTGGTTCCCTTGCTGCTGGTTGCTGCGATCGGATTTGGCGCATTTTTGCTTTTGAAGCTGATGAAGTGATTCTGTAACCACTCTAAAATGGAAAAATTTATAAACGCCTTGCGCTTTTTAAGCGCAAATACGGGGTAGGACAATGAAAAAGCTCTTCATATTTGGCTTGATGTGTGCACTGCTGGTCAGCCTGGCGCAGGCCATCTCGCTAACGGTGGACCCAACGACAGCGACGCCTGAGGATCAGACGATCACCGTGACGCTCTCCACGGACGTGAGCGCAACATTCTCCAAGAATTCCAGCCAGGGCTCATTTTCCACCACAGGGCCGGCAACAGTGACAAATTTCACGTTTTCCCCGGGCCATGATTCAAGCAACGTGAACCGGGTTTTCAGTTTCCTGTTCATTGCAAGGGATGCAAGCGACAGCACCAAGAATGATTCGAAAGTCGCGACGCTCACCTTCACCAACGTGAACCGGGCGCCTTCCGCGAACGCCGGCTCTGACCTCAATGCCGCGCGCAACACCACGGTCTCAATTACCGGATCCGCCAACGACCCTGATGGGGATACCCTCACTTTCCTCTGGGAGGAGGTCTCCGCGCCTTCTGACAATTGGGACCTGGTCTACAGCACAACCCAACCCGTAGCCCAATTCATCGGCTATGATGTCGGCAATTACACGTTCAGAATGATCGTCTCGGACGGCGCTGCAACCGCAGCGGATACCATGAGCATTCAGGTGAATAATCCCCTGCGCCTCAGGCTGAAAGACCTGGATTTCAAGGTCGGCTCTGAGGACGACAAGAACATGGAGAACTCCGGCGACGGCACGTCCATCAGCAGCGCTCAGCCGGGAGACCGGCTCACCGTCGACGCGGAAGTCGAGAACGCCTATCCTGATGATTCCGACATCGAGATCAGGGACGTCTCCATGACCGTCACCGTCGAGAGCATCGATGACGGCGATGACCTTGATGACGAGACCAATGAGGAGGACATCCAGGCCGGCAGGAACAAGAACTTCAAGCTGAGCTTCGACATCCCCAAGCGCGTCGACACGGACGACTATGACATCATCATCGAGATCGAGGGCCGCGACGAGAACGGGATCACCCACCGCATCGTGAAGCGCTTCACCATGGGCATCGACAAGGATTCGCATGATCTCCAGATAGGGTCAGCCCAGATGAGGCCCAGCGTGCTCAGCTGCACCCGCACCGGCACGATGGACATCATGGTTGTCAACTACGGCGACGAGGATGAGACGGAAGTGCGCGTCACCGCGACGAGCGATGACCTCAATTTGGATTATGAGGCCTTTGACGACGGCAACATCGACATGGGCACCGGCTTCGATGACGACGCCGACTTGCTCCTGACCGTGCCGGTTGGCGCGACTGATCTTCCTGTGGACAGCTATCCTGTTTCCATCAGCGTCTATCGCGACACCGACCGCCTAGAAGACACGATGACTACCGAAGTGTTGGTGCAGAACTGTGTCGCGCCTTCTTCGGGAGCAGGAGAGCCTGAAACACCGGAAGAGCCTGAAGAGGTTGTGGTGGTGACGCCCCCAAGCCAGCAGGGAGGCACAGGAACAGCCCCTGTCTACGCGCAGGTCGACACCGGCTTCACCGGCTCGAACATGTATCTCGTGCTGCTCGGCGCGGGAGCCGTGGTGCTCCTCGTGATCGTGATCGGCATCCTGGTGATGCTGTTCAAGTAGGCGCTTAATTTTCTTTTTCCTTTCTGTTTTTTATGAGGCAGCTCTGCGATTTCTGTGATTCATTGCAAATTTGACGCAGACGGTCATTTTCTCCGAAAATGCCCTACTCGGGTTTCCCGAGTGGAGCGACCCCTCCCTCGTCTGCGTCAATAAACGAGAATTTATTTCGGCCTCTCCCCAATGAACACCTTCATCCTTTCCACAAACCGATTAGCGTCCTCAAGATAATGGTCGAAATCGATGCCCCGGACTTCATGCAACTCATAATGCAGGATCATCTTGGCGCGCTCGTACATGTTGCGCATGATCTTCGAGTATTCCCGCTCCAACAGCCCCTTATTTACGAGCACCTCATCGAGCATGTCTGCGACGTGCTCTGGTGTCGGGGGGACGGCGTTCTGGCTCATCAGGGCAGCGTGGGCGGCGTCGATCACGGCCCAGTATAAGTCGACAACTCCTTGCATCACGTGCCACTTCGCATTCTTCAGCGTCGTGGGCGCCTTCAGATAATAAGCCCAGATGCTCTCATCCGTCGGCCTGATTCTTCCTTTCTTCAGAAGCAACTGGAGGGGCTCGAAGAAGCCCGAGTCCCACATGGAGATGCCGTCCCTGAGCATGTTGATGCCGATGGGGTCGCCGTTCCGGATGTAGTCCCAAAACGCTGTCAGGCGCAACGTGACCACGTGCAGCCGCCTGCTATTCTGGTTGATCAATCTTTGGATGACGATCCTGTATGCGTCCGCGACGTCGCGGGTGATGTACGTGCTGAGGTCATCAATCAAAACAAGCATATCAATATCCGAATTAGGAGTGGAGGTGTGCCGCGCGCTCGAGCCGAACAGGATAACTCCTTTTACGAACTTCCCCATCTCCTTCTGCACCGCATGGGTGAACTTGCGGGCGATCTCAAGCTCGTCGCGCCTCACGCTGTCAGAATACTGCGCCCTCTGGGGAATCTGGATGTCCATGGCCCTCACAACTGGCTTCTTCTTTCGTTGAATGTTATATAAAGGTTCGTCACCATTATGCTGGAGTAGCTCAAAGCTCAGGCAGATAGGAGATTTTGTAGACTTTTCTGATGGTGAAATAGCGGATTTCGCGGATGGCTGCGCCGAATTCCTTCCTTAACTGGCCCAACAGCTCCATGATCGTATGGCCATTAGGGATTTCAACGTCTGCGTCGAAATCTGCAAGGCCGATAACTTGGTTGATATACGTGATGAAGGGATGGAGCTTCGCGAAGGAGTACAGCTTCCTGAGGACAGAATGGTCGTTAAGGTCGATCTCTATCTTATAGCTCTGATAGCCCAGCTTTTCCACGTTGAGTTTTGCCCTGAAGTCCCGGATAACTCCCTTCCTGAGCAGCGCCTTGAGCCGGTAGGAGACATTCTTAGGCGAAAGGCCGACTTTCTTTGAGAGGGAAGTCAGCGACCCTCTTGCGTCTGTCGCGATCGCTTTGAGAATCTTGAAGTCTGTCTGGTCCAGAGTGGCACGATCCTGCGAAAAAAGAACCACTTCCGGCTCTTCGTCCTGGGTTTTCCCCAGAAGCAGCGGCCTGTGGAACTGGTGGAGCCGCGTGTAGATTTGGATGAGCTTGGAATGCACATACTTCCTGAATTGCTGCAGGAATCTCAGCCATTCCTGCTCGAACTCGTAATCGTCCTTGACCCAGATGAGGAAATCCACGTCCCAGGCGCCTTCAATCCTTCCGACCCAGTAGGTCTTTTTGTTTGCGACAAGCCAGTCGAAGAGCTCTTTTTCCGTCTCCAGCGTCAAATCCTGCGTCTTGACATACACCCTGTATGCTTTGTAGCCGAATTTCGTGGGGTCGAGCGTCGCGTAATATCCTTCAATGATTCCGCGCTTCTCGAGATTCCTGATTCTGTGGAAAACCACTTCCGGGGACAGCCTCACTTTCTTTCCGATCCTGGCGTTCGACTGCCGCGCGTTGACGTCGAGCTGGTAAAGGATTTTGCGATCCTTGAGGTCGATTTCCTTCATATTTTTATTATTCTTTCTTATTTCTATATAAATTTATCTTTTTATTAAAAATTTTAGTGAGAATATTTAATAGTAGTCTTCTCTTCTATAGAGTAACAGGAAATGGAAACAACCAACTACGTCTCGCACTGGCAAAAATCAGTTCCGCTGCTCTGGAACGTGGATGAAGTAGCCGCAAGCCTCGAAAGAAAGTTTGGCGGAGTAAGGAGGACGGAGTTTGTCGGGGGCAGCGGCGGGCTTGTTGCGGCATGGGGGAGCCCAAAAAGAATTCTTGACTGCGGATGTGGAAGCGGAGAGTTCACGATCGCCTTGGCAAAAAGAGGATACGCAATTGACTGCTCTGATGGCGACGCCCTCATGGCAGACGCTACAAGGCAAGCGTCTGAAGCGGCAGGCCTGGCGCTCGATCCAAAAGTTTTGAGATGGTGTGAGCTTTCACGCCATTTTGAAGGGGGCTACGATGTCGTAATGCTGAGAGGAAACTCGCTTCCATATGTTCTTTCTTGGGGAAATCAGGAAGACCAGTTCCGGATTGACTGCGAAAAGGCAGATGAATCATTGGTGCGTTCATTTAGAGCGATTCGCGAGCAGCTCAGGCGCGGCGGAATTTTCTACTTTGATATGCCACATGTTTTCGAGAAAGAGGGGAAAGAACAAGTGGGAAAGGGGGAAATAGGGGGGATTCCAGCAACGCTGACGTTCGATATAGGCCACAAAAGAGGACATATCCGTCGCGTCATTTCAGAGCTGACTGTAGGCAATGCGAAGGAGGAGAGAATCTACAATGGCTTGCATCTTCCGTTCGTGAAACTCGACGATCTACTTCAGGAAGCCGGGTTCAGGCTACGAGATATCCGGCATTGTGTCGCCATCAACGGGGAAAATATTTATAGCCCGTTCTTCGTCAGCAGGTGAGTATGATGCGAATGATGCTGAAATCGAAAATCCACAAGGCACGCGTCACGGACGCCAATCTGAACTATATGGGCTCTATCACCATAGACGAATCCCTCATGGAAAAGGTAGATTTATGGGCTGGCGAGCAGGTCTTGGTTGTTGATAACACCAACGGCGCAAGGCTTACGACCTATGTGATAGCGGGAAAGAAGGACTCCGGAATCATCTGCATGAACGGCGCGGCATCGCACCTCATCCAGAAAGGGGACGAGATCATCATCATGGCCTTCGCGCTGACGGACAAGAAAATCAAGGCAAGGAATATTCTTGTAGATGAAAAGAATAGGTTTGCGCGATTTCTCTGAGTCAGCAAAAGCATTAAATAGATTCTCCGGAAGCAACGGCGTATGCTCGACACCCTCACCAAAGTCACAGGCTCGGTCGCGAAGGCGCTGGACATCTTCTATGTCGCCCATGGCATCAAGCCCGCGGCGAGAGTCCTGCTGGATAAGAAGGAGCTCCTCACGTGGCTCAAGGACAACAAGCTCTGGTACACAACATCGGAGTTCAGGGTGCAGCCGGTGGTTGACCCAAGCAGGGGCTATTCCGACTCGGGGAAAGTCGGCGACCGGGGGTTTCCTGTCTTATATATAGCCAAAGACCAGGAAACGGCGCTTCAGGCGAAGAAGAATGAAAAGGATTATCGGGCCCTGGGTCGAATCTTGGGCTACCCGTCCTGCTGCTGCGAGTTCTACGCGAAGCACGCCCAGGAAGCCGCGAAGCAGGGCAATGATTTCACGCTCTTCACCTGCAGGAACTCCGCCGGAATCGAATTCTTCTGGCAGAACAACAACTGCCTGAGATGCTTCGACGCTACCTTGCTCTCGCATTTCCCCTGCTCGTTCTCCTGCCAGCAGTCAGCATCCATCGCCATGCGGAACCTCTCGCTGATCAAGCAGCACGATCCCGACCTTGCGCTTCAAATCGAAGGCATGCTGCACGGGGTTGTCATTTACGCGAAGGGCGTCGGCGTCTACAAGATCAAGCCCCAGAAAATCGAGCGGAACGTGGTCACGTACAGGCCTCGCGATGTCCTGGCGAGCAGGAAGAACTCGTTCACCGCTCTCTTGCGAATGAACGATAAGATGGTTATCAAAGAAAAATCGAAGTTCACCGTCGGAAAAGTGGACGTCGAAGATCTGGACACGTTCGCAATGGTATTCAAGTGAGCGCAAGATATTTTCTCCACAGACTGCATTTTACCTCTTCACCTCAAAAAATATATTAAGGGAAGCCTTCAGTCCATTCTCATGCATCCTTTGCACCTCATAGATACAGACAAGCCCCTGCAGCAGATTAAGGAAATGCTGGCATTCTTGGAAAACATTAAGCATGAGACAGGCAAAGCGCGCTCAGCCAAGATTGAGCTCGACCTCAGCAGGATTGAATGGATTCTGCCTTGCGCTTCGCTCCTGCTCAGCCATAGAATCTCGGAACTTCGCTCTGAAGGGTGTAAGGTCGATATCACCGCTCCTCGGTCACAGGCAGTAGTCAACCACCTAAAGCAGATCGGCTTTCCGTTTGGAAACGAGGACCGCCCTCACACCTGTTTTCCTATTTGCCACTTCCGCAACAATGTGCCGCAGCATTTGAACGAGATGTTCCGGTTCATTGACCAGAACTTCCCGAAAGTGGAAAATTATCAAAATGGCCTCAAGTACGTGCTAAGCGAACTGGCGGATAACCTCGAGCAGCATTCTGCCTTTGGCCATGCGACTGTGATGGCCCAGTGCTTTGAAAAGAAGGGCTATATTGATATCGGTATCATGGACAATGGGATCACCATTCCTGGGCGTTTTGAGAAATCAGGCATTACATTTAACGAGGACTTCGAGGCCGTGAACCTTGCCTTGAACGGCAAAAGTACGAAGGCTCAGGAAGAGGGCCGCGGTTGGGGGCTTCCTACCACCAGCGAGCTGATGAGCAAGGGGTTTAAGGGCAGTTTGCTCATCATCTCCAGAAGGGGAGCAGTGGACATTTCCACGTCGGGGGCGCGAAATCTTTATAAACTTAAAGACGAGAGTCTCTCTGGAACACTGGTATATGGCAGATTTGGTATTCCCAGGCAAAAGGTGGATATCACTCCCTACACAAGTTGAACATGAAACCGATAGAAATAGCAAAGGAACTCGATGAAGCGCTGATTACCCGCAAGAGCCTTCTCCCTTTTTTCAAGAAAATTGAGAATGCCCCCGCTAAGAAGATAGTCATTGACTTTTCAAATGTGAGCTTTATCTCGCGATCCGCTGCTGACGAATATCTGAAGCACAAGGCACGAACGAAAAAGAATATCTCAGAAATCCATATGCCCAAAGTGGTTTCTTCTATGCTAAAATCCGTTGATTCCGCGGACGAGCGGCCTTTCCTTGAAGAAAATCCGCCAAAGGCTGCCCAGATTTTCCTTCTTTGAACTTGAAGGGCATACCGCTACAATGGTTCATTTGCCCCCATTCACCGTCGGAAAAGTGGACGTCGAGGACCCGGACACGTTCGCGATGGTGTTCAAATAGTCAAAAAAGAGTCCAGTTCTCCGAAAGGTATAAGAAGCCGCTACTTGTGGAGTGGAGCTATGGAGATACAAGAATACAATAAATCCGTGAAGGTTTCCTGCGATTTCTGCGGCGCGCAGATGGAATGCCCCGAAGAGATGCTCAAAAATACGAAAAAGCACATGTGCGCAGCGTGCTTCAGGAAAGGGAACCCAACTGATGAGGAGCTCAAAGACGTGCACGTGGATCTTCCAGCTGAGGAAATGGATGAGATGGCTGCTTCTGGCACCGCTGAGAAGCTGGCAAGCGATTTCTTTCCCGAATTCTGGAGCGAGCAGAAAGAAGGATTGAAGGACCACTCGAAAAAAGACCTCGCTGAAGAGATGTTTGAAGCTGGAGCGTATTATGGCATCAGGGCATTTCTGGAGTCTGTGAAACAGATTGAAGAGAAAGAAAAGAAATAACGAGGGGGCTCAGCTCAGCGTCGCAATCACCCGGCACGGCGCCCCGTCAGCGTCCTGGATCTTCAAGGGCAAGTTATGGCACAGGAACGTCTTTCCCGCAAGCTTCTCCAGGTTCACGAGATTCTCGACGATTCTGATGTCGTGCTTGAACAAGAGTTTGTGGATGTCGTAAGGCGCGTTGTCAGGGGTGAATGAGTCTAGGCCCACAATTCTCACCTGATGTGTGATGAGCTCCTTTGCCATCTTCTCCCCGATCACCGGATTCCCGGAGAAATAATCGGGGGAATGCGCTTTCTTCACGTGCCCTGTCAGGAAAAACACAATATCGCAGGAAGAAAATTTCTCGAGCGGCGCGAAAATCTCCTCCTGCCCTCGCACATCGATGACGCACGCTTTCCCGATGAACGATTCGATGGGAAAATCGGTTAGCTTCTTGCCACCCTCAATCATATGATACGGCGCGTCGATGTGTGTTCCGAAGTGGGAGTTGAACGAGACCCGCTTCTCGTTCCAGCCATTCTTTTTGATGGTCGCGACGGATTTGAGCTCTTGCTTGGGATCACCGGGAAAAACAGGAGTCCGCTCGTCAAGAGGCATCGTCAAATCAAGAATCATGTGATCGGCACTCCGGCTGGAACCTCTTTGTCCGTTGTCAGTAAAACACAGGTTTTGCCATCCTCCGTCTCCGCGCACAGGAGCATGCCATCCGAGCGCTCCTCGCCGAACTTTGTCGGCGCGAGGTTCGTCAGCACGACAATGCGTTTTCCAACCAATTCCTCAGCAGCATAATAGGGCACGATGCTCGAGACAATCTGCACCCTCTTTTCTCCGATGTCGACTTGCAGCTTGTACAATTTCTCTGTCTTGGGGATGCGCTCAGCGCTCTGAACGGTACCCACTTTCATCTCAAGTTTCTTAAAATCCGCATAGGTGACTTCCATTATCTTTGAAATAGTTGTCTAGTATATAAATATTTTGTCTTCGAAATGACAAAATTTAAATAGAATGTAAAAATAATGGAAAATAATGGCAACAATAGCCCATTTGGCGGAGAAGACGATAGCAGAAAAGCCGTTCCTTCAGGAAGCGCTCTATCGTCGCCTTATCAACTATCAGGCCCTCGCGGAAGACCTCGCTCCAGGCATCGAAAAGGAGCTGGGAAAGCCCGTAAAGCCGGGCACGGTGATGGTGGCCATCAGGAGATACGCTGACAAGCTGGAAAAGATGGACGTGCCGAAAGTCGCCTTCGGGAAAGAGTGCTGCATCGACGTCAAGTCAAAGGTCGTCGAGATCTCGCTCAAGCGCTCAAAAACCCTGTTCCAGCTTGTCCCCAAGCTGTTCGAGCAGGTGGATTTCGAGGAAGGCGGCATCCTGAATTTCACCACAGGCAACCAGGATGTGTCCATCATCACCAACTCAAAACATGCGGACATCTTCCTCCATCTGCTAAAAGGAGAGAACATTCTCGAAGTGAACGCCGACCTTGTCGCGCTGTCGATGAAATATCCGAAAACCTTCAGGAGCGTCCCCGGAACCCTGCACCATATGATCCGCGTCCTCGCCTGGGAGCATGTGAATATCGTCGAGCTTATCGAGACCATGACCGAAACAATCTTCATCCTGGACGAAGATGACGCGATGAAAGCGTTCAAGGCGCTTCAAAAATTGATTCAAAGCCCTTAATTCAAAAAGGTTTTTATGCTGGAAACGCTGTTCTTCGCATGAAAATCCCAAAGCATAAATAGCAAGAAGCGTTCTCGAGGCCCATGAAAAGGCGAGAATTGGTGCTGCTGATTTTCCTCCTTGTGCTGTTCGCCCTCCTGGCCATCGCCGGCCTGGTGAACCTGCAAAGGAATACAGCGCTGTTCGGCATCGGCGTCAGCCCGGCAGTCGAGAACGCGCTGGTCATCCTGCTTTCTTTGGCGGGAGTGATTAGGGTTTTTGTCGCAATTCTAAAGCATTAGTACTGGCGCAGGCGAGGCGGGGGTCGCCCCATCCGGGGTGCCGAGCAGGACATTTTCGCAGAAAATGGCCGTCTGCGCCAATTCATTTTGCTGGCATGGCTCTAATTCAGATTCTTAAGAAACTCATTAATGGTGCCTATACATTCTTTGGTGCCGGTCGAGCGGCTGCACAGAAACGTGGGAATCTTCATCTAGAGTGCGGTAATCGGGCGGGACGTTCTCGCTCTTGTACGCCTGTCCCTGAACCGGCTGGCCTTGGTTGCGGTATTCGTCCGCGCCTCCAGCCTGCTCGGCTGACTGGAGGTATTTCGCCATGCTGTCTTCCTTCTGCTCCTTCGGCGGCGCCTTCTGCGCGATTCCCTCAAGCCCCTCCTCGGGAGCGAACATCTTGGAGATGTCAACTTTCTCAAGCTTCGGCACCTGCATCTGCGGAATCTCCTTGACCCGCTTCAGCTCCGCCTCGGCCCGCTTCCTCAGGTCATCCGACTCCTCGACCTCCTTCTTCCGCTCCTCCTCGAGCTGCCTGAGCCGCTGCAGCCGCGATTCAGGGTCCATCTTCCGCAAAGTCTCCCTGTCCAGTGCCATAAAGAGCGAAAGCGGGGCTGAGGTATAAAAAGATGGCGCTCATCGGGCGGCGGCAAAACCTATATATAAGACCCTTAAGCAGAGAGAGGTATGGCCCAATTTGGCATGCGCGACCAGGCTTCGGCGAGCAAAGATCCGATCGAGAGTGTGGAGCGCCTGCAACAGGTCCTGCAGACTGAGTATTCTGCCCTGGACTCGTTTGACCAGGAAATCCTCAAAGAAATACACGTGGTTCGCGATCTCAAGAGCAATCTTAGAACGGTGAAAAAGCATCTGAAGCTCCTGAAACGGCTGGTAGAGGAGTACGAGAAAGTCATCCGGAGTATCTACCAATTGCATGCACAGAGCAGCACCAATCGCAACGTGGAGGGCATGAAGTCGAAATTCGCAGTGTTCGACCAGCTCGGGACGAGGATTGTCCAGACCCTGAGGCAGAGCGAGGAGACCCTGAGGGCCCTCCTGGTGGAGGAGACGCATACGCTGTTCGCCGCTACTGAGGGGAACAGGAATGAGATGCTGGAGATCGACAAGGAAGCCAGGACGCTTCTCGGCGAGCTGCTCACGCTCAACGGCAATCTGATGGGCCACAATCAGCAGCTCGCCGGAATCAAGAAGGAGCTTGAAGCGCTCGACGCCCAGCGCCAGAATCTTCGGGTGAGCGCGGAAAGGGTCAAAGGATTCGGCCGGTAGACCCGTTCTTCCAGAGCGGATAGAAATTGAAGACGTGGATGGCCGAGATCTGCAGGGTCGCGTACTCCTTGATGATGGAGGAAAAGTCTGACTTCAGGTCGCGCATGATGCCCCGGAATTCCTGTGGCGAGGAAACGTCAAGATTCACCTCGAGATCCCATCTTCCCAGGCTCTTGCTGTGGAACCAGATGTTGGGATGCTGCCGGCAGAACTCATACAGCCTGTTTTCGCGCTCCTTGGTGAGATTGTGGAGTGAAAAGAGGAGCTTGTAGGACAGGTACCCTAAGGACGAGAAGTCAGGAAGCAACAAGTAATTGTGGATGATCTGCGCCTTCTCCATCTTCCGGATGCGCAGCCGGACAGTATCGGCGCTCACACCGACTTTTTTTGCGATCTCAACCAAGGGCATGCGCGCGTCGACTCCAAGCTGCCCCAGAATGGGATAATCATCTTTGTCAAGCTTCACCTCCTCAGGCTTTGAGCCGAAATAGATGGGCTTCCTCTGCTCTGAGCTTTTCTTGCCGATAAGATATTCTCTCGTGAAGAAAGAGGAGAGCAGCATGATCATCACCTGCCTTTCGGCGACGAAACTGCCATACTTGTTCTCGAAATCAGTGAGGATATCATTCAGCTCGATGGCTGATCTTGCGAGGACGTTGAAGACGAGGTCAAAATTGCCATCGCAGCTCATGAAGAATTGGACATGGGGATGATTCTTAATGAATTGTACGATCTCTTGTTCCTTTGCAGTATCCGTGTTTTGCAACCGAAGAAGAATCTTGTACGTGGTGAACCCAAGCTTGGACGTGTCGTACACGGCGTAGAACTTCGTGATGGCCCCCTCTTCCAAAAGGCGATGGATGCGATACGCAACGACCTGCTTGTCGAGGCCGACTTTCCTCCCGATTTCCGAGGCGCTCTGCCGCGCGTTCACGTCGAGCTGGTAGAGAATCTTCCTATCCTTCAAATCGAGCTTGAACTGCTCTTTGGGAGTCATATTCATCTATTTTCTTATTTTTTATTTAAATTTATCTGTTTTGATAGAAAAAATCATAATAAGTTTATTATTAAAATAGTTACTCCCAAGTTGTTATCCATTGGTGAAAAAATGCGAACCGTCAATCTCACCCGGAGAACTGAAGGGAATGTCGTGCTCCATGACCTCTTTGAAGGAGGCCTGGAAACGCAAGTCCTCACAGAACATCGGCCCGAGCCGGCAGAGCATGCCAGCTTCACTGTTCCCGGCCTCATCTTGGATGCGGGCATCAATGTAGACACGTCACAGGCCTTCAATGATTTGAACGGCCAATATCACTATTGGAGCTGGCGCACGCATCGGGAATCAGAAGGAGCGCTCAAACTTGCCAGAAGCCTTGTCATTCCAATGCGCTATGTTGTGCTGGAAGGCGAAAAAGACACGCACGTTATTGTCTCCGACCGGCTCGATAAGATTATTGAGAAAGTCAAATCTTTGGATGATCTCAGAAATACGGAATTCCATTATACCTATCCCAAGATGGTGCCCGCAAATACTGTCGTGAAGGTGGCTTTCGATCTGGGAGAAGGAGAGGCAAAATATAGAAACGCGAAAGCCGTGAGGTATATCGAGCCCATTCCCCAACCGGCAGACATTCGAGCGATTGGAGAAGCGTACGGAGATGCCGTGTTCCGCGCAATTAGAGGGTTCATGAGTCAAGTCCCGCAAGGAGAAGAGATTGGAATCGGGCTTTCTGGCGGCGCGGATAGTGGCCTCGTCTATATGCTCGCAAATAAAGCGCTCCAAGAGCTTGGAAGAGATCCGCAAGCTCTGAGAGCGTTTACGCTCAAGATTGGGGAAGGAGGAAAAGATGTCGCCCAGGCGAGACGGCTCGTTGAGCTTCTGCAAGATAAAGGGTTTGAGACCAGACAGCAGTGGGAAGTGCTCGCGATTTCGCCTGATGCGCTTCCGACGCTTGAACAAGCGGTCAGCATGATGGAGGATTACAAGACAACACATGACCTCCAGGATGTTATGGTTTCGATGGCTTTCAAGAAAGCACTCAGAGAGCGCTATCCAAACTTGAGATTCATGCTTGATGGCCAAGGTGGGGATGAACTCTGCCAAGATTATAATGTTGAAGAAACAGGCGTCACGTTACAGGAAGTGCTCGCGAACCCTCATCTCTACGTTGAAGGAAGAATCCATCTGCCCGGAAGAGTCAGCGAGATGTTCTCGGGCGGGCTCAGTAGAAGGGTCACGAGAGACTATGCGCCGTCCGCTGCGTATGGTTTCCAAGGATTCAGCCCCATCTGCAGCATGGAAGTCAACCGCGTCGCATATGGAACCCCGAAACCGGAGTTGTCCGGCGGAATTGAAGCTGGATTGTACGACTTGAAGATAGCGTTCGCTGATGCCGCGGCAGAATCGGTTATGGGCTTCTCCTACAGCTTCCCCCAGAAAAACAGGTTCCAAGTCGGTGCGAGCGACGCGACAACGTTTTCAAGCAAGCTCGCTACCATTGATGAGGGCGAAGCGAGAATGCTGTTCAATGAGCGGATGGAATCGTTGATGAGAGTAAAATAGCTACCATCGGCGTCTGGCTCCAGAGTCCCGAAATTTATATTTTTTCTATATTGAAAATAAATTAAAATCTTCTCGGTACTAATTACTAATTAGCAGCTTGATGCGAAAGTTCTAATTGCTAATTAGTAGAAGCGGGATTTACAAAAGAAATCTCAATCTATTCCATCGGCGTCTGGCTCCAGAGCGTCCAGTCATTGCTCGGGGCGTAAGCGCCGAAGACGAAATACGGCGGCTGGTTCTGGCCGAAGTAGGAGTATTGCACTTCGCCCCAGCGCTGGCCTCTGGCTCCGGCTATCATCTGCCCTCCACCCCCTCCTCCACCTATGCCATAGATCGGGGAGCCGAAGTGCCGCCACGCTTTCATCAGGCCGTGGAAATCGGATAAATCTGTTGAAGCGTCAGCCCCCGGCTCAACTGTAAAAGCTTTGTCATAGCCGTATTTCTTCAGGATGCTCATCACTTCCTTTACAGGCGCGTTGCCCTGCCCCGGAGCGAGATGCTCATCCTGATAGCCGTAATTGTCGACGAGATGGACATTGCCGATCATCTTCTCCCTGGCCATTTTTTCGATTTCATAGAGATACCAGCTCCTGAATTCGGCTTCGTTCTGCTCGGGGGAAGAGCCAGGCCGCGGCTGGAAATATTTTCGCCATAAGTTCAGATGCCCAGTATCAATCGTGATCTTGATATGCTGCTCGGCCAATTTCCTGGCTTCCTCCTTGCCCATATTCGGCCTAAAAAATGGATTGGGCTGTTTGAGAATGACCATCTCCCCGGTCTTGGGGTCAGCGGTATAGGCCGGTTTATTAGTGAAGCTCGCCCCCAGCTCGGTCTGGCGTTCGGTCAGTAAATTCACCATCTGCTCTCTGGCTCTTTTGACAATCCACATGTGCTCCTCGGGATGGCCGCCAAAGCGTTCAGGGAAGATATGCTCGAGCGTCAGCACCACAGGATTGCTCGGATCCTTGCTCCGCTCCATCGCATGGATCCCAGCTTCCGCATACCCCCGGGTTGTGAAACGATCAACATATTTCACCGGATCCACAAGATGCCTCTTGTTCTGGTTGATCTCTAGCGCCTGGGTCAATTGCGAAACTGAAGCTTCCCGGCCGAAGTCGAGCCTGTTCTGGGCGGACTTGATGTGCTCATCGATGATTTCCAGGGGAGACTTGGTTTCCGAAGGCAGCAGCTCGCCAAGCACATCGCCCCTTCCTGTCTTCTTGAGAATCTTCCACTTCTCAGATTCCGGAAGCGTTTTGTCGAGCTGCTCATAGAATTTCCGCGCCTTGTTCAGCTTCCCAAGGAGCTCGATCATTTCAGGAATGTCGCTTCCATAGTAGCCGCCCCAGCCTCTCGCTGTTCCCTCCTGCGTGTCCTGGGTGGCCTGGATGAAAGCTTCGTTCTGCGTGATGCGCTCATACCCCGTCAGCTTCCTCTTCAATTGCGCCTCGAGGAACCGGTTTTTCTCGTTCGCCTCCGCCGTGAAGTCAGCATACTTCAGATATTTTGTTTCCAGCCGATTCGTATTTTTATTGAACCGCGGCACCCTGCCCTTGACCGGATCCAGTGGATGAATTGTTTTATTCCCAAGATAATCAATATAGTCGCCGGGGGCAACATATTCGCCATGGGCGTCCTTGTAGCGCATCCCGCCTTTCTGCTCCCAATACTCCTTGTTTTCCGGCTCGTACTTGTTCCATACCGGAACCGCCACCAATTTATCCTTTTCGATAGACAGCGCCCTTCCATCCCGGTCGTCAATCAAATAGAACTTCGCGTCCTTGTCTTCCGTGAGCCGCTGCTTGAACATGAGCCTGCCGTCGCCCGCCCTGCTGTAATTGATGTCCGCTCCGGGGACATAAATATCGGTCAGGGGCCGGATGAACTCGCCCGTATGCACAACAACACTTCCTCCCCCAGGAACGTCTGCAGCAAAATCCACTGCCCTCTCAATTTCATGCTGGCCCATGCGCGCCATGTTCATGTCAAATTTATACATGTCCGAGCCCTGCTGCTGCACCCCTGTGAGCCCCATGACATTATAAGCGGCGTGCGTGGTGAATTTCACCTCATTCGCCATGCCCAGCTCCCTGATTGCTTGCCGTTGATCCTTGCCGTACATTTCAGGAGTGTGCCCGCCGCGGTTTCCTGATCCCATGGTCGGGAAGCCGATCTCAATAGAATTGACGCCCATCCTGATTTTTGCGGCAATGCCCTGCGCGTTCGCTGCCGCGATGCCCATCGGCACCGACATGCCGATTTCCTTCACGCTCCAGTCCCTCTCCTCGGGGTTTCCGCGGATGCTGCTTCCGTCATCGGCCTGGCGGCTGTCGTAGAACCCGCGGTCCATCGCTCCCAGAGCGTCCGCCATCGCCGCGTATCCGGAATGGAATTGCATTGCGTCACCAGTTGTTCATGCCGTGGCGCTTCTTGAAATGATGATACAGCGTCCACATGCTCGCTTTGATATCGCTCACTGCCTTATATTTTGCCTTGTCCAGGGCCCAGGCTGCCTTCTTGTCCTTGCCATGGCTCGTGATCGTCTCCAGCATCTGCCGCGCTCCCTGCCACTTAGACGAGAAGCGATGCTCTGCCTTCTCCTTTTCTTCATGATGCTCTTCATCTTCACCCTTCTCTTCCATTTCCTTCTTTTTCTTCTGGGGAATGTCGTCGCCGGCCTCGATAAGATAACGCTCGATCTCGTCTCCTAAACTCTCCATCGCCGCCTTGACGCTGGAGTCTACAATGCCGAGCAGCTTGAAGTCCTCGCGCTCGCGCATCTTTAGATATTTTTCGATCTCCTCCTTGCTCCAGACATAGCCGCGGAAGGTGATCTCGACCCTGCCGACGTGGAGAGGCCCGCGCTGATATTCCTGTTGGTAGTTCATCTCCGGCCGGGTGCGGAAGTAGAAATGGACGAGGATGCATTGCGACAGGCCTTTTTCCGCCTCTTTGGTTGCAAGCACTTCAACTTCGATCACGGAAGTCTCAAAGGCGTTCAACAAGTCCGGCTCGTCCATCTTCTGCATATCCATGGTGAGCCGCTCGATGTTCTTCAGGTAAGGCTTGACCCACATCAAGTACATCTTGATGATCTCGTAATGCTGCCTCAAGTATTTCAGCGTGAAGATGCGCCTGTTCTTCATCTCCTCATAGGTGTGCTCCTTCCAGGCGAGATAGCTCCTGAGCTTGCGCTTCAGCACTTCCTTGATCTTCTTGTTGAACTGCCCTGCCTCGCGGTCAACAGTCAAGTCCACATCCTCCTGCGTGAGGGGGTGGATGTTAAAAAATAAATCAGGCAAGGTGATGAACTGCACCTCCCTTGCCATTCCATAGACACTGGCCGGGTTCTTCGCTCCCTGCTCGACCATGTCCACCCAGATGCCTTTCAAAGTGATTTCAGCCGAGCCGCGGCTCGTGGATTTCGCCCTGAAGGAATCCGCATAGTAGCCGAGGCGCTCATCGAGAATCCTCAATTCCCTCACTAATTGGAACAGCTCCTTCACCATCTTCCCGATGGTGGCGAGATACTGGCTCACCTTGTCCTGCTGCAATCCCAAACGTTGCTGGCTCGCGCCGAAGAAGCTGCTGTTCTCCGACGCCGAGAACACATCGGTGATCTTGATGAGCCCCGGATAGCCGACGCGCTCCTTCAAATAGTCTTTCACCCAGAAATAGGGCTCTTCAATGGACATGTTGTAATTTTCAACAATAAGCCGGTAGCGCCTCAGCGCGTCAGGATAGCCCGTGAACACACCCTCGTTGGTGCGCGCCTCCTCCCCATATTCTGGGTCAAATCCCGCGTCCTTGATATCCTGCTCGGTGATCATCGGGTTTCCCCCGGCTTCTTGGCTTTTATATCTTGCGCTTTATAGGAGAGGGTGAGAATGTTCCCTTTTTCCTGCACCAAAACAGAGGGCGTCGCTGTAAGGATGCTTTGAATGAGCGCTCCACGATCCGAATGCTCCAGGATGTTGTTCAGGATCTTGATCTTGATAATCTTCTTTTTCTTGAGCTGGAGCGTGATTTCCGCCGCAACTGATTCTGTCACCCCGGCCTTGCCTATCTGGAGCGTGGGTCTGAGCTGCTGGCTCTCCTTCCTGAGCTTACGAAGCGTTAGCATGTCTGTTTTGGAGCTCCTTGAGGTGCCTGGAGCGGTGGCTGATGAGCTTCTCGAAATCCGGGAACAGGCGCTCGATGAGGATGCTCACCTGGTCGCCGCCGAGAAAGTGCGGCACGATGACATAGTCTGCCCGGGCGGCGTAGAGCTCGATGGCGTCCTCGGCCGTGAGCGCGGTGGTGAAAATCTTCGTTTGGGGATTGGCATGTTTCACTTTTGCGATGAGCAGTTCATTGTCCCGGAGATGCGGCGAGGTGGAGATCACGAGCTTGAGGCGGTCAATTTCCAAATGATCGAAAAGATCAGACTCTGAGATGTCGCCATAGATGCAGGCAATGCCCTCTGATTGGAGTTTCCTGACAATCGCGGGGTTGTAATCGACGACAAGAGTGCGGAGCTTGAGTTTTTCTAATTTCTTTAAGATGGCATACCCCATGCGGTCATGGCCGACGAGGAGGGCGTCATACCTGTTCTTGGAGCTGTCAAGCTGAGGGTCGCGGGAGAGGCGCGCCAGCACATTCGGGCAGAAGCGCGAGAAGAGCGCGTGCTGATAGTGGAGGAAATAGCTCGTGGCCGCCATGCTGATAACAGTGACAACGGTGATGAGCGAAAACGTTTCCTGGGTCAGGTGGCCGAGCAGAAGGCCCTGCGCCGCGATGATGAAGGAGAACTCGCTCGTCTGCGCCAGGGCGATGGCTGTCAGGAACGATGGCCGGGGCTTGTAGCCGAAAAAAGAGGTGACGAAGAAAACAATGAACGGCTTGAGCACCCAGACAGCGGCGAAGAGGAGGAGCAGGGCGAGAATGCCCTTTGAGGAGATCTGCGTGATGCTTGTTCCTAGTGCGACGAAAAACAGCGTGGAGAAGAAGTCACGCACCGAGCGCACTTTCGAGATGACCTCAAACGTGTACGGCAGGTTGGCGAGCACCAGGCCGCCGATGAACGCGCCGATGCTCACGCTGAAGCCCAGGAGGCCGGCGAGGAGCGCGAAGAGGAAGCAGATGCTCAGCGCGAAAACAAAAAGCAGCTCCGTGCTCTGGGCCGCGAACCGGAAGAGCTTCGGGAAGAGGAAGCGGTGGCAAACCAGGGCTGCGAAGACAAGGAGCGCCGCCTTCCATAAAAGGGAGAGCAGGATGCCGGCATGGATTCCGGAAGTCAGGAGGCTCAAGGCGGCGATGGCGAGCAAATCCTCGAACAGGAGATAGCCAACGATGAGCTTGCCCTGCAAGGTGTCCAGCTCCCGCCTGTCCGAAAGGATCTTCACCACTACCATTGTCGAGGAAAAGGACAGCACGATGCCGATGTAGACCGCTTCCATCAGTGTGAACCCGAAGAAGCGCAGGCTGAGGAAGCCGACAGAGAAAAGGAGAATGCTCTTGGCCAGGCCGCCGATGATCGCAACCCTTCCCACGCTCCTGAGCTTCCTGAGGTCGATCTCCATACCTACCAAAAAAAGGAGGAACGCGATGCCCATCTCCGACAGCGTCGTGAGGATGTCATGATTCGTGATGACATTGAACACCGGCCCCAGGAGCAAGCCGGTGATGACATACGCTGGAATGAGCGGCTGCCTGAACGCGCGGGCGATGAAGCCGAAGAAGGTCGCCACTACGAGCAGGATTCCCACATCCCTGAAGATGAGGTCGATCATGCTCCCCTCCGGTTCAGCTTCTCCAAATATCCCTTTTCAGAGAGATAAGCGAGCATGATGTTCTTGGCTATCTCCGCATCCTTCGTCCCCAATCCCTTGAGGCTTCTCAGAAGCGCAACCTGCTGGTCATCCAATGAGATTGCGACACGCTTTGCCATTGTTACAGATTTGTTACGTTTATAGCTTAAATTAGTTGCGTTTTTGATACATTAGTATATAAATGTTGCGACTTTTTACCATGCTCATCAAAGAGTAGTTAATTAAGGGAAGGATTTAAAAAGCGGGAAAAAACCCCAATAGGGATGAAATACGTTGCTGTGACAGAGGCCTTTGTCCGGGCGGCACGCGAACACGCTTCAGAGCATCAGGGCGGCATGCTGGCAGTTCCTGGGCTGACTCTGGACGGCGAGGTGGGCACCTTGGGAATCCTGGGGATTTCCGTGCCCTCAAATAGGGAAGATGCCATGAGGATGGGCGACGAGACCGGCCCCTTTTTTAATCATTGGCAATCGCGAGGCCGGGAAGTCTTCCTCTACGCGAGGACAAGAGAAAATCCGGACAGATATCATTATTGCGACTTGATCGACCTCTATAATACTTCTGGCGGCGCAATCAGCGTTGAGGTGGTCATCGGCCCCCACGATGTGCTCTACCGGCAGGTCGTCAAAAATGGCCAGGCACTGGCTATTGGGACCAATCCCGCGAAAGTTATTGCCCCCGAGACGCTCCAGCCTCTCGATCAAAGGCGCCTCGACAAAATTGTAGAAGAGCTAAGCGCTCCTTCTGCGTTTCCACCTTCGATAGAGGGACAGGTATTCCCGAAGGTCCCGATCCTCGGTCGCTAACACCGCTGGATGCGGCGACGTGAGGTAGTGGGCGAGGATGGCTCGGTCATTCGCTGTTTTCTGGGCGTAGATGTTTTCGAATGCGTTCTTGGCGGCGAGCGGCATGCGATAGCGCCGCATCAGCTCAAGGACGCCCATGAGCATCAGATGCAGGATGTGGGGAAGGATTTTCCTGAGCTCCTTGTCGTCCATGGGGTCAGTATCGATGCCTTCCGCGGCGAGACGGCGATAGTACTCATGGAGGATGCGCCCTTCGCACGCGTGGAAGAATCCGTCGGCCAGCCGCCTCAGGTCAAGATGCCCCCGCCGGAGCTCCATTTCGATGGCGTCGAAGTTGTCCATGATGATGCGGAAGCAGATGGCCTTGCTCAGGAAGGCGTCAAGGTGCGAGAGCTCGGCCACGACTTCCCTATCAGAGACTTCCTCGATGTTCTGCGGGAACTTCCGTTCAATGACCCTGAGCATCTCCTTCGCCTTCGACCATACGAGGCTGCGCTTCGGGTCTTGGGGGGGAAATTTCCACGCCTTGAGCTCATTGACCGCGGCGCGTGAGATCCTGAAATTGCCCGAATTGACAATCCAGTCAATCAGGTCGTTCCTCTTGTCCTTGACCGCGGCTTCGCAGGCAGTGATGAAAACGCTCGTGTCGAAATATATGATGAAGCTCTGGAAATGCTCACGCATCAGCTCCACGACATGGATCAGGTCGCGGTACTCCGCCGGCGCCTGGTCGAGGTGGAAGATGGGCGCGGTCATGCTGCCTCCTTCGGAAAGTTACTATATAATAATATCTGTTCAAGCTTAAAGCGCAAAAGAAATAAATAGATGAAGGGATTCCCAAGAAACATGTCTCTTGAAGCAGTTGTGGAACGTGAAGCAAGGACGCAAAGAAGTGCCGGCGCCCGAGGCGCTTATGCTCCACCTTCAAGAAATGAATATAGTTCCCCAAC
>JAGVXW010000010.1 GCA_018303575.1 Candidatus Woesearchaeota archaeon | reverse complement strand
GACCGTCCACGTCGCTAAGGACACGAAGAATCGAACCTACCTTCTGGCTTCAAACATCGAGAATAAAACAGCGCGGCAGCTTCTTGCAATGTATCTCAACCGTTGGGACCTGGAGAACATCTTCAAAGATGCGGATAGAGTTCAGTTGCCGACGAGCAGCCGCAATCCACGAATGCGGCTCTTCTCGGTAGTGCTCTCTTTCTTCTTGTTTGCCCTCTGGCAAGCGCAAAGACTCGTTTTCGCCCTTCACTGGAGTTTGCGAACGTTTGTCAAGCACCTGATGGTGGCCCTTTGCACATCCCTTCACTGCTTTCTCACCTCGCTAGGTGAGATTGTCAAGCCACCGCCTTAGCCAGGTACATTCATCTGTCAAACGCCTCTAGCTCTTGCTCTCTTGGTGCTGAGGAGGCCAGTCCATATCCGAATTTAAAAAACATGCAATCCTAGGAAATACGCCCCACTTCAGAATCAACCAGAGTCTACTCTTGGGAAATCTGCAAATGGGGCTTTTCCCTCAGATATAGATTTCAATCCCTTCTTGAGAAAACTTTTCTTTGAATCTCTTTACCTCTTCACTATCCACTATCCCATTTCGCTTCATATCAAAGAGGAAAGCATTTACCATTTCATCGGCATGCGGTTCTGTCAGCAAAGCCCTTTCTTCCTCTTTTAATTCTTCTATGACTTTCTTTAAGGCTGAGAGGAAACCAGGATCCATAACGCCTTTCTTTAAGATAGGAAGAATTGCGAAGATTTCTTTTTCATTTTCTTTCAGCCGGTCTTCATTGGCGATTCCAGCTTCAATTAATTCAGCGAGCCGAGATCGTGCTACATACAGGTAAACTATCTTTCTGAGCTCTTTCATTTTCTCACCGCCACTTCCAGAATCCGGTTGCCCTCGACCTTGCCGATCTTGAACTTCACTCCATTCAAGTCTACTTCGGAGTCCTGCTGCGGGATGGCTCCAAGGGAATGGAGTAGGAAACCCGACAGCGTGTCATAGCCTTTTTCTACGGGGAGCTGGATGCGGAGCCTGCGGTTCACTTCACCAATAGGAGCCTTGCCGAGGATGCGCCAGCTGCGCTGGCTCCTCCTCACAATTAGCGGCTCAACGGGTTCGCTCTCGTCCGAGATGTCGCCGACGAGCTCCTCTACGCAGTCCTCGAGCGTGACGACTCCAGAGACGCCGCCGTGCTCGTCCACGATGATGGCCATGTGCTGCTTCTGCTTCTGGAAGAGCTTCAGCATCTCATTGAGCTTTTTTGTTTCAGGCACGAAGATCGCGGGCCGCATGAGCTTCGTAATAGGAACATCAAGATCTAGGAGCCGTACTTGTTCTGCCGCGTCCTTGTAATAGAAGATGCCCACAATCTTATCTTTGCTTCCTCCGCTGATGGGGATGCGCGCGTGGCCCTTCTTCTTCACCAGGTCGAGCGCGTCCCTGAGCTTCTTCCTGGAATCCAGCGTCACCATGTCCATGCGCGGCACTTTGATGTCATCCACTTCGGTGTCATCAAACTTGAAGATGCGATGGATCATCTCCTTCTCCTCTACGTCGATGCCGCCCTCTTCCTTCGCGAGATCGATGATGCTCCTCACCTCTTCTTCTGTGATCTGCGGCGGCACCGGTTTGAAGCGGAAGACGTTCTGCACGATGAAGTCGAAGACAAAAACGATGGGGGAGAGCGCGAGCCTCAGCACATAGACTATGGGAGCGACGGTGAGGGCGATCGTTCCCGGGTAGGCGATCGCGACGCTTTTTGGGACTACTTCCGCGATGAGCACGAGGACAAAGGTGAGGATGCCGGTGGCAATCGCGACATACGCGTCGCCGAACTGCTTCAGCGTGAGCGTCGTGACGTACGCGGCAGCGGCAAGATTCACGACATTATTGGCTATGAGCAGGGCCGAGACCGTGCGATGCAGGTTGTCCTTCAGCTTCTCCAGGGTCTTGCTTCCCGGGCGGTGCTGCTGGACAAAATACTTGATCTTGAAGCGCGAGCACGCGACGATGGCGGTCTCTGACAAGGAGAAAAAGAATGAGAGCGCGATCAGCACCAGCAGCAACGCGAGTTCCGGAATCATGGGGGGCTTATCGTTTGGAGCTATTTAAACCTTAGCACAGAATTAGAGAGGTGAATTTGGTGCTGAATTTGACAAGCGTGGAAGCGCTGTTTTGTTTGGAGGTCTTGCCCCCATAACGTCCAACTCCCTTTCGAAGGTTATCATCTTCTTTATGAGATGTTGTAAAGAGTCTTCAACATCTTCTGGAATTGAGCCGGGAAGCGCGATATCGCAGAAATACCAGGATTGATAGCTCCCCCCCTGGTTTCCCAGTTCGAGAGGGTAGGGTCCACCTCCCTCTATTGGGTTTAAATGTCTTGCTTTGAAAAGCTCTTGGAAGCCCGTTACACTCCCTAATGCAGCCCAAAGTGTATCGGGAACTAAAAGGTAGGCATCGAGATGAATCCGCCCCTCGCTATCTCCATAGGGATTAAACTCAATATATCCCACGAGGCCAAACCTCCCCACAACCATGCGGCTGGCTCTCAGGTTCCCTTCTTGTGTCGCGACGTGATACTGGGGCGCGTCTTCTCCAGAGATTTTGGCAACAAGCCCATCAGGATGCATTGCCTCTAACGGAGAGGCGTTTCTTGGCATGAGGGCATGTTCTCCTTCCCCCAACGCGAGGCTTCTTTCTTGTGTCATATTGCCGTCGAGAATGCAGATGGCTTAATAAGCTTTAGTGCTATTTATAAGATACTCTTTTCTCTTTTTTTCACTGAACCTTTCGATCGCATATCTTAGCATTGTCTTCGGCATCACCTTGTAATGCTTCTTGAGAAAGGCCTCTTCAGCTTTCTCATCTCTTTTCCCGACTTCCCTGAGCATCCAGCCGACGGCCTTATGGATGAGATCGTGCCTGTCTTTCAACAATATTTCAGCGATGTTGAACGTTTCTTCGTATTCCTGGTTCCTTATTAAGGCGTATGTAGCGACAATAGCGATCCTTCTTTCCCAGAGGTTTCCTGATTTCGCGAGTGTATCTAAGATTTTTCTCTCTTTTTTGTTTTCCAAGAGATACGCTCCGAGAATATTGGGCGCTGAGAGGTCAACCAAGTCCCAGTTGTTGACATGCTTCGCGTTCCTTAAGTAGAATCGCATCACCTTATCTTGAGATTCCTTGTATTTTTCAACGAGAATCAGGAGGGAAGCGAGGCGCTCTTCATGAATTTCGCTCTTCAAGAGTTCGTTGATGCTGTTCAGCGGGAGTCCAGCATATTTTTTAGCGACTTTTCTTGTTTCGGGAACCATGACCCCGAGAAAGACATCGCCTTCCCCATACTCCCCTTTTCCTGTCTTGAAGAACCGCGCCAGGACTTTCGCTTTCTCCGCGCTGGCGGACGCGCGCAAGTCCTTCCTCAATTGCCGAAGCATGAACGATGAAGCGGCGATAGGTTTAAATATATTCCCGTCTGCGAAAAAGCCATGAAAAAAGCCTGCAAGGAGTGCGGATACGAGCCGGAAGAGGACGACCCGTTCTGCCCGATGTGCGGCGCTGAGTTCTGACTACATCTCTTCAAGCACTTCAATCCCAAGCAGATTCAAGGAGCTTCCCAGGATCATCTTAAATGCCTCAACAAGCGCGAGGCGGAAGGGCTCTTCCTTGGCGCCGATGACTTTGCACTCCGTGTAGAACTCGTTAAAGACCTGGGCAAGGGTGTACGCGTAATTGGCGAGGATGGAGGGACACATCTGCCGGGCTGCCTGGCCAACTTTCTCCGGGAACTCGCCAATGCATTTTGAGAGCGCAATTTCCTTCTCATGCAGGGCGGGCATCACCAGCTTCCCGGGCTTCGCGGCCTTTCTCAGGATGGACGCGGCTCTCGCGTAAGAATACAGGAGATAGGGGCCGGTGTCGCCTTCGAAACGCATCGATTCTTCCTTCCTGAAGATGATTTCCTTGTTCGGGTGCTGCTTGAGCATGGCATATTTCATGGCCGCGACAGCGATGGCGAGCGCTCTTTTGTCGGCCTCTTCCTCGCTCACCTTGAACCTCTTCTTCACTTCCTGCGAAGCCTCTTCAATTAACTCATTCTTGAACTCGGAGTAGAGGATGTTCTCTCCTGTCCTGGAGCTCATCCTTCCTGCGGGCAGCTTCACGAGGCTCACAGGCACATACACGCAGTCCTTCGCCTGCTTGAAGCCCATCAGCTCTAAGGTTTTGAAAAGCTGCATGATGTGCATCTCCTGCTCCTTGCCCACAACATAGACGGAAACATCAATCTTGTGCGTGGTGAACTTCTCCTGGGCCAAGGCGATGTCCTTCGATGAGTAGAGGACGGTGCCATCCTTTCGCAAGAGAACCCAGACGCCGAGATTGTATTTGTCGAGCCGAATGATCGTCGCGCCGTCCGAGATTTCGGCGATGCCTTTTTCCGCGAGCTCGCGCGAGATCTTCTTCGCTGGCTCCTCCATCTCAGACTCGAAGAAATAATGGTCGAAGCGCGTGTTGAGTTCTGTGTAAATGGATTCTAAAGATTCCAGGCACGTTTTTCTCGTCTTCTGCCAGATCTCAAGGATGCTCTTGTCCCTCACGTCGAGCTTCCGGTTGAGCTCTTCCACATCCGGCTCGAATTCCGGATGCTCAGCCAATTTTTTCACGGCCTCGACATAAATGGAGGCGAACCAGGCCTCATCCTTCTTGATTGCCGCCTTCGGATGGAACTTCTGATAGCACCACAGCCATTTCGCGACATGCATGCCGGTGTCGCCCTGATAGTTGACGCGGACGACATGCTTTCCTCCAAATTCGAGGATTCTCGCAAGGCTCTCTCCCAGGCTTGTGCCGCGGATGTGGCCGACGTGGAAGGCTTTATGCGTGTTGGCCTGCGAGAACTCGACCATGACCCTCGTCTTTTCCGGCTTGCCCCTGCCAAACTCTTTGCCTTCCTTCAGGACTTTCTTGAGGATGTCCTGGACAAAATCCTGCCTGCTCACGAAGATGTTAAGATACCCGCCCTTGACTTCGGTCTTTTCGATGAAGTCGGCCTTGAGCTTCTTCTGTAACTCTTCTGCAATCTGGAGCGGGCTCTTCTTCAACACCTTTGCGAAGGGAAAGCAAGGCAGGGCGAAGTCTCCCATTGAGTCCGGCGGCACGGTGAGCTGGATGTCGCCTTCCGGCACGTGCTTGCGGATGAGCTGCTCGATCTTCTGTCGATAATCCATACCAAAGGCCAGAATAGATGAGATTTAATAAGCTTACTGCTCCTTCTTCGACAGCCGATACATCGCCTCAATCACCAGCGTCGCATAGCTCCCTTTCGGCAACGTGAAGGAAACGGTCTGCATCAGCTTGCCCGGATTCAACATGTCTTCCTGAGAGTCTGATAATTTTAGATTCAGCTTGATGGTCGCCGGACGGTAAATCGTGCGGGAACTGAGGAAGGGAAGCTCCCCGAATTCGAATATCCTTGGATTCAATCGGTGTTTCTCCAATATTGTTCTCGTGATTTCAGCAACCTGGTCTTTCTTTGGGTCGTAATCATAGCCGACAAGCGGAATCTTGGCTGGAAGCTCCCTGTCGACGAGCGGCAATTCTCCGGTGATGCCTTTAGACCAGGCCTCTTTTCCAATCTTAGCTACATATGCCGCCAGGATTTCGTTGAAGAGGAAGGATTGATATGCGTGAATGTAGAGCGTCGAGATTTGCCGGGGAATCTGCCAGAACGCGCCCGGATAATCACCGGGATTGTCGAGGAGGTGCTTCACGACAGCGCGCTCTGTCCTGAGAACAACTGGAATGTCGGAGACGAACCACTTTCCCCATTTCCGGGAAAGGTATTTCCTGGCGGCAGCATGGCCTTTCGGTTCGGAAGGATAGACTCCCGTCAAGAGCAGCCTCATTGCCCCCTCAAAATCTCTTTTCAATAGCGCTTCACCAATGAGATGCGTGTTCGGCCTGATTCCGCCAAAGCGCTGGCTGTCATAGTAATTGCAGAGCCACGAGATAAGTTTGAGCGGCTTGTCCAGATTTCTGACAACAATTTCAAACGCGTTGGCTTCATGTTGCGCCAGTCCCAAAGGTTCATCGCCGTAGCCAACAAAAGCAAGCTTCAGGTCGCGAATATCCAGTTTCTCAAGCTGTTCCTTCCTAGCGCCCAGGACAGAGACATATTGCTCTGAGATGCCGCTCCTGTCTTTCATGCCGGCGGCCTTCACCTTGTCGCGCGGAAGATCCAGCGCCTTCGCGATCGCCGTGAGCGCATCCGGCGTCGACCAGTTCTTTTTCCTGAGAAGCGCATACGCAAACTTTCCCTTTGGATTGGGGGAGAGGGGCATCACTTCCCTGACGACAAAATCCTCCGGAAGCCGCTTGAGCTGGTACATGCTCCACAGAAAAACGGAGGTTCATTTAAAGATGCCGATTCATGCCTTGAGCAAAAGCCGGGCCAGCCTCTCCATTTTGGCGAGGCTTTTTACCGGCTCTACCCCACAAACACAAGCATAGGGCAATCCGATCTCCCTTGCGAGCGTGGCCTGTCCCGAGCGCCATGCCTACTATATTACCCCACCCTTTGAGGACTTTGGTCTCGGCGCTCGTTTGCAGTCTCGGGCCTTTGATCTGGACATAGACCCCCTTTCTTATTGCAACCTTCACTTTTTTTCCAGCCCCTAAAATCTCTTTTTGCAGCGACTGAGAAAAGCCTGGAGCGATTTTCCTGAATTCCATGTCAGAAAAGCTTTCGTCTGAGAAATTGACATGTCGGAAATCGCCGAAGCGCAAGCCATACCGCTTCAGCGTAGGGTAAGCGAGCGATTTCCGAGCATGCTCAAAAACCACCCGCTCGTCAAATGGCGTGCAAACACGCCACCAGCTTTATCCCAAAGGGAGAATCGAATGAAATGAGATTAGCTGGTGGTTTTTGACATAATCAGTCACAAGCACGACGGAGCCCGGCCTCAATTTTGGGTTCAGCGACGCAACAGAATCAAACGCAAACACTTTCTCCACCCCTTCCACGTTCAGCGCGCAGATGTTCGCTTTATGGTTGACGCGGTGCGGAGGAATATTCCCTTTCGCGTGGCGGAGGAGGATGACGCTCTTGCCTTTGACATACAGCAGGACATTGCCATACACAGTTTTGACGATTTTCTGCTCATAATCTTCCAAAAGCGCTCCCGGATAACGGTTTCCTAGAATAATCGCGGTCTTACTCATGCTCCCTCCGGAATGCGATGAGGTCTTTGATGGAGAGGATTGAGAAGCCGTAGCTTTTCGCGAAGAGCTCAAGCTCCCCCCTTGCTGCGGCATTTCCTTCCTCGTTCAGGATCTCGCAGAGCACACCAATCTCCTTCAGCGAAGCGAGTTTCAGCAAATCAATGACCGCTTCCGTGTGGCCGTCACGCTTGAGCACCCCGCCTTCTTCGGCGACCAGAGGGAAGACATGGCCGGGACGGGAGAAATCATCCGACTTTGACTTCAGATGAGACAACGCTTGGATCGTGGCGCTCCTGTCCTTGGCGCTGATGCCGGTAGTGGTGCCTTTTTTGAAGTCGACAGAGACGGTGAACTTGCATTGCGTCACTTCCGTGTTCTGCGAGTCAGGCACCATCCTCGGGAGCAGGAGCTGCTTGGCGCGCTTTTCCGTGATGGGAACACAGATGAGGCCCTTCGCGTGCTTCAGCATGAAGTTCACTTTCTCAGGAGAGCAGAATTGCGCGGCCATGACGAGATCGCCCTCATTCTCGCGGCCCTCGTCGTCCACAATGATAACGAACCGGCCATCCTTCAGATCTTTCAGCGCGCGTTGAACCATCGCCGTGCTGAATCCCGGGAGCTTTAAAAAGCTGGCGGTGGCGATACTTAGGGAAGAGTAGGCTGGCCATCGGCAAATTTATTAACATTCCACTCCTTGCAAGCCGCGTGGAGGACTACTACCGGAAGCGGGCGCTGGAGTACGAGCGCATTTACCATCGCGACGACCCTGTTCGCCTAGAAGAACAGCGGAAAATCGCCGAGGCGCTCAAGACAGCATTAACCGGGGCGGACGTTTTGGAGGTGGCCGCAGGAACCGGGTATTGGACGCAGTCCCTCTCTGAAATCGCCTCTACAATCACCGCCACAGACGCGGTGGAGGAGACGTTAGCTGTCGCTAAGTCCAAGACCTATCGTTGCCCGGTGGAATTTAAGACCGAAGACGCGTATCATCTTTCTTTTGCGGATACCTCATTTTCAGGCGGCATGGCCAACTTCTGGCTTTCCCACGTTCCTAAAGAACGGCTCGTTGAATTTTTCAATGAGTTCCACCGAGTCTTAAAAGAAGGAGCTCCTGTTTTTCTGGCTGACAACAACTTTGACCCGTCCTCCGGCGGAAAACTCGTGCGGAAAGCGGACGACGTTAACACCTACAAGCTTCGGAAACTTGACGACGGCAGCGAACACGCGATTGTGAAGAATTATTACAGCAGAGAAGAGCTGTTGCGTATTTTTAGCGAGCTTTCCCCAGATTTCACTCCTGAGAATCTGTTCTATGGCAAGCACTTCTGGTATGCGCAGTATCTTTTGCGCAAGCTCCCGGCTATGGATTAAGCTAAGCCAAGTAGCAGAATGTATAGCAAGTAACCTAAAAGGGACCAAGAGGGGAGTTTTCTCTATCTTCTTTGGGGATCACTCTCACTTCTGAACAAACCTGGAGCAGCTCGCTAGTGATGGGTTGTGGAAAACGGCAATACACCACTTCTTTTCCGATCTTTTTAATGTATTTTATAGCTGGTGAAAAATCCGCATCGCTACTGAAAAGCAAGACTTGGTCATATTTATTTTCTATCCCATCAAGCAGCATAGTTATAGCGATGTTTACATCAACCCCTTTCTCTGAAGTCTTCTTGCAGTCCACAATCCTTTGCGGCGTACCGCACTTTGGGCAATTAAGGGTTTCCGCCATTTGATGCTTGCATATTGGGCAGTTGATATGGATGTTGTTTAACGGCCTTTCCACCAACTTCCCGAGAATTACTTCAACAAACGGCAATCTGCTTATTTTCGCAAAGAATCTTTGCTGAATTCTGGACACAATGAGATTGGCTTGTTGAGATACCGGAGAATTAAAATACTTTATTTTTAATATCTCTTCTGTCAGCTGATTGATTGTCAGGTTGCAAAGTTGAAGAATGTCTACATTTTTGATTCCATAGTTCTTCTTGCATAAATGGTAGAAATTACTTCCATCGAAGTATGCATACACTCTTTTCTTTTGGGTCATGCTACAAAGTTGTCCCCCCGCCTATAGCCACTTTTTGATAGAGAAAAGGCCTTTCGTTGCCAAACCATTACAGGTTCGGCAACAAAAGGGAGTTGATGAGACTTCGCTCTCAAACGGAGTTTATAAATTTTTGGTATAAGGAATATAAAGTGTAAACTAAGATTACAAATACCCCTGCACGAGAATATCCTTCCCCACCTTCTCCGTCGTCACCTTGTTGAGCTGGATGGCCTTGCCGAGATCTTTTATATCCAGTTTGCCGACGACACTCAACGCATCGCCGCCGAGGATTTTGGGAGAGGTGAAGAGCATCATCTTGTCAACCAATTTGTCCTTGATCATCGCGGCGTTCAGATCAGAGCCGCCCTCAAGCAGGATGTTGATGTGGCCGGAGTCAGCCATGGCTTTCATGAGCCGCCTGAGCTGCACTTTCGGGCCCGGGGTGGAGATGAGGCGGACTCCTTTCTGGAGCAACTGCTTCTGCTTTCCCTTGGGTGCTCTCTTTGTGTGAGCGATGATGACCGTTTCGGGATTCGCCAGCACCTTGGCTCTTGGGGGAATCTTGAGTTTGGAATCAACAATGAGCTTTATGGTATCCTGGCCCTTGACGAGACGAGCGTCAAGAAGAGGATTGTCCTTGAGCACGGTCGTGATGCCCACCATGACAACTCCAATCTCAGCGCGAAGCTGGTGCGCGCGCTTCAGGCTCTCCTGTGAAGTGATGTACTTTGACTTTCCGCGCGCGGTTGCGATCTTGCCATCAAGCGTCATGCCTGCCTTAAGTGTGACAAAGGGAAGCTTTGTTGTGATATACTTGAAATAGGGCTCGTTGAACTTGTCGCAAGTTTCCTTTAAAACGCCGATGCGGGTTTTCAAGCCGCGCAGCTTCAGGATGTCATAGCCCTTGATCTCAGGATTCGGGTCTTTCGAGCCAATCACCACTTCATGCACCCCGGCCTTCACGATCAGTTCGGTGCAGGGTGGAGTCTTGCCCCAATGCGAGCAGGGCTCCAGAGTGACATACATGATCGCGTCCCGAGCTTTGTGAGCCGCCTCCTCCAGCGCCATCTGCTCAGCGTGCGGGCCGCCGAACTCCTTGTGCCAGCCCCTTCCAATAATCTGGCCGCGTTTGACGATGATGCAGCCAACCTTAGGGTTCGGAGCGACAGCGCGGCCTCCCTTCTCGGCAAGCCTGGCAGCTACCTGCATGTACTTCTTGTGCGGAATCACCTTGCGGCTTCAAGTCGGCGCCCTCTATATAAAATCTCGCACTCATCTTGGAGTGATTAGAGGATTATTTTCTATATAGAAAATAATTACTTGGGTCGTCTGGAGCTATTTGGAGTTCAGATCACAACGCTCTTTCCGATAAGCATGGATTTCTCTGTCTATTTCTTCTTGGGGTACTTTAATGGTTCTTGCTCTCATTTCCCGGAATTCTTTCGCCAATCGTTCTCTGTCATGCTTTTTCATACAGATTCTTCAGAGGCCATTCTTTATCAGTTTTCCTATTTGGCACTATCAGTAGCACTTCCCGAAATAATAATATGCGTGCGCGGGCTTGCCGCAGTGGACGCAGTTCTTCTTCGGGTTCTTCTGGTCGAAGGGCCGGCAGCGGCTGTTGGCGCCTTTCGTCTTTTCCTTTATTTCGTCCTCGCAGGCCACCCCACCGCAGAAGGGAGCGAAGATGGCTTTCTTGTTATCTACAGCTTTCATGAATTCAGGCCAGGTGTCAACTTCAACGAGCGCCTTCTTCAGGTTCTCCTTCGCCTTGGTGAACAGGTTGTTTTGGATGTCTTCGAGCAGCTCTTTCGTCTTACTGGCAATCTCATTATACTTTGCTGTGATCTTCTCCCCCGTGTCCCTTCTCACCATCACAACTCGCTTGTTCTCGATGTCCTTCGGGCCGACCTCAATTCGCAGAGGAACTCCCTTCATCTCCCAGTCATTGAATTTCCAGCCGGCGGAGTACTCGTCTCTCGAATCTATCTCTACCCTGAACTCCTTGAGCCATTCAGCCGCCTTCTGAGCTGCTTCGAGCGTGGACGCTCTTGTCTTCTCAAACAAGATGGGGACAATGACGATTTGCGTAGGAGCGATGTTCGGCGGCATCACCAGGCCCTTGTCGTCGCCGTGCTGCATCACCACAGCGCCAATCAATCTCGTGGAGAAGCCCCAGCTGTTCTGCCAGGGATGGTGGCTCTTCTCATCCTCTCCCAGGAATGAGATTCCAAAGCTCCTTGCGAAGCCCTGGCCGAGATTGTGGCTGGTGCCGCACTGCAGGAATTTCCCGTCCGGCATGAAGGCTTCAACTGTTGTGCTCTCCTTCGCGCCGGCGAACGTTTCCCGCTCTGACTTGGAGCCCTTGACAACGGGGATGGCAAGCAAGTCATTGCAAAGCTTTTCATATTCGTCCAAGAATATACGCGTCTCCTTCTGGCACTCCGCTTCCGTAGCATAGGCGCAGTGGCCCTCCTGCCAGAGGAACTCCCTTGATCGCAAAAATAATTTCACGTCCTTGACTTCCCAGCGCACGATGTTGCACCATTGGTTCAACCTCAAAGGCAGATCGCGGTGGCTCCGGATCCATCTTGAATACGCGTCGTAGATAATCGTTTCTGACGTCGGCCGGATCGCCAGCCTTTCCTGCGAGTTTTCGTCTTTATTTTCGACCCACGCGACTTCAGGGGCAAAGCCTTGCGCGTGCTGGGCTTCCTTCTTGAAGAAGCTTTCCGGGATGAAGAGCGGGAAATACGCGTTCCTCACCCCAAGTTTCCTGATCTGCCCATTGAAATACTGCTGGATGGATTCCCACATCGCGTAGCCATAGGGCCGGATGATCATCGTGCCGCGCACCGGAGAATAATCAGCGAGCTGCCCTTTCGTCACAGCCTGCCCATACCATTCTGGCATGTCTTCGGATTTCTTGACGGTGATTCCTTTGTCAGCTTTCTTGTCCATGGCAGGCTTGGTTTGCAGGGCGTTTATAAGTTTTGCGAGAACTAGAAACCCCTGTCGTCATGTTCGCGCTGGTAGGGCGGCAGGTTCATTCCTTTGAACATCCCGAAGCCGTTTTTCTTTTGCACGGAGATGACGCGAATTATTGCTCGGTCGCCGATCTGAAGATCTTCTTCCTCAAGGGCTTCTTGCGGGATAATGATTCCTACAGAACCCTTCCATCTCCTCACTTTGGCGGTGACTATAACCCTGCAGAGGAAAAAGGAGAGGTTGCATTTATACTTTTTGGAAAAAGAATCAAGCCGTGACCGCGGCAGCCATTTGCTCCGCGTCAAGGGACTTTGGGCGGGATTCGTCGTTCAGCACCGCGCGCACGAGCTGCATGTAATCTTTCGCGCCGCGGCTTTTGGGGTCGTAATTGAAGATGCTCCTGCCGTGCTTGGGCGCTTCTCTCAGCTTGGAGTTGATGCGGATGGGTTCGGCGAGGATGTCATAGAACTCGTTGCGCATCTTGTCGAGATATTCCCTGCACACCCGGCTTCTCTTGTCGTGCAAGGTGGGGATGATCTTCGTGATCTTCGTCTCCGAGCCAAACGCTTTGTTGATGCCGAGGATGACGCCGATGATTTTCTTCAGCGCGTCATATCCCAGTGGATCTGTCGTCACCGGAATAAAGGCCTCGTCGCAAAATATCAAAGCGTTCTGGTTGAGGATGCTCAATGAGGGAGACGCGTCCACAATGACATAATCATATCCCTTGAAGCGCTTGAACTTTTCCTGGAGCACGTACTGGCTGTTCTCCTTCCGGGTGAGCACCATGTCTGCTTTCGTGAGCGTGTCGCGGCTGAAGATCGCGTCGAGATTTTGGCCCAGCGGTCGGATGCACTCCTCGATCTTCGCGTTCTCGACGAGCAAATCATACATGTCTTTGGCTTCTTTCATATTGCCCAAACTTGTCGAGACATGACCCTGGGGATCCATGTCGATGAGGAGAACCTTTTTGTCCATCCTTGAAAGCCCTGCAGCGAGGTTGACTGCCGTCGTTGTCTTGCCCACTCCGCCCTTCTGGTTGATGATGCAGATTTTCCTCATGATTTCACCGGAAATTTGAAGTATACAAAAGTGTATACTAATATATAAATGTTTTGGATGGCTTCCTGAGGATTTTTTAAATCTGAAAGCGTTTTCCCAGGCTATGGACTTTCCATGGATAGAGCGCGGCCCTGATGTCGGAAAGGTTCTGGAAGTCAAAGACGCGAGGAGCATTAGGAGCGGGTTCCGCGAACGAAGGAGAGACCTTGTCTACCGGACGAGGGAGTTCACCCTTTCTGTCCGGAATGTGGGGGAGGCGCTCCCTGACCATTGGAAAGGCCAGGTGGTGGTTGTCTATCAGGGCAACGACAGGTTCCGCGTCCTCTACGCGTTGCCAGTCGATCGCGTCGTCTATGTCGGCACCCGCGCAGATCTCAGCCGGCCGCCGGCGCATGACGCGCTCGAGCGCATGGCCCTGCTTGCCGCCAGTCCGGAAGCGCGCTTGATGGGGGCACATGACGCTATCCGCTATCTCCTGGAGCACGGCCGCGCTGTCAACGGCACTGAGGCAGGCCACTGGAGAAGGTGCCAGGAGATGCTGGGCATTCCCCTCACCGTGCGGCTAGCTTCCCAAATCCTGCCTGAATTATCGTTGCAGCAAGCGCTGGAGCGCTATGCCTGCAGCTCGCCGCTTGAAATCAGCGTCGCTCAGGCCCATGACTGAACTTCCACTTCCTTGACGCCTTTTCTGGGTCCGCTAAAGTTTTTCTCGGTTTCGCTGATGCGGCTTTCATCGTGAGGTTTTAAAAATCCGCGCACACCCCCATCCACCATGTCAGCGCCATCGCAAGAGCACCACGGCTTGGTCGGCAGGGTCCTCTTTTTGCGCGGCTTGGATTTGGCCGGCAGCCGCGCGGATCGCCGCGGCCAGGTGGATCTTTACGGCTCGCTTGATATCGCAGAGATCCCAAACTGCCCGGTCCAGGCAAACCGTCTGCAAGTCATCGTCTACAACCCCGACAAGCAGATCCACCGCAACGATTCCGCGCACGTTTATGTTATCTCAGGGGACACAAAGCATCACAACAAAGTTTATGCGGTGGCCATTGACCGTGTGTTGCTCCTCGGCCCTCCGCGCCCGCTCGCGCGCAATCCTCTGCGCGGCGAGCTGAGCCGCATGTCGTTCGTCTACGCGGAGCCGGACGTGCGCACGCGCTCCCTCGAGTACGCGCTCCCCTTCTTAATCGAGCACGGCAGTCCGGTGCATCCTGCGCATGCCGGGCACCTGGAACAGCAGAGAGCGTATCTCATGAAGGGGAGCGGCGATATCGAGCTGTGGATCCCGCGCGCGGCGGATGAGCGCCTCCCTCTGCAAGACGCCCTGCGCCAATTCGCGACGCGCCGCCCCCTTGAAGTCTGCTATCGCAGGCAGCATTGGGGGGGGCCGGAACCTGAGCCTGTGGACTTGGCGCCCGAATGGAAAAGCCTTTCTGCGTCCCGCACCTAGAACCTTGTCTTCTCCTCGACAACCATAGGAAGCTTTATATATAACCTCGAATTCCCCCTATATAAGGATTTAGCTACTCGAATAGCGAGGAGCGTTGGGGGACGTTCTTCAATCTGAGGCGAACACGATGTCTGAAATGGTCAAGAAGTGCCCGGAATGCGGAGGAATCAACCTCTTCTGGAACCGCGAGAAAGGGGAAATCATCTGCCGCGACTGTGGCTTGGTTTTGGAAGACAAGATGATAGATTTCACCCAGGAATGGCGCGAATTCGACTCTTCTGAAGGGGAAACGAGGCGCAGGACAGGCGCGCCCATGACCTTCACGCAATATGATCAGGGTCTCGGCACCGAAGTCGGCCAGAAATCCGATCTCTTCAAGCTCGAGGGCGGGGAGCGCAACAAGTTCTTCCGGCTGAGGAAATGGCAGTACAGAATTTCCACTGCGATTGAAAGGAACCTGAAGCTGGCGCTGGCTGAACTGAAAAGAGTATCTTCTTTCCTGAAGCTTCCTAAATCAGTGGAAGAGGAAGCCGCCAGAATCTACACGCTGGCGGTGCAAAGAGGACTCGTGCGCGGAAGGAGCATGGAAAGCGTCGTCGCAGGAGCTTTGTATGCTGCCTGCAGAAGGCATGAGGTGCCCAGAACTCTAGACGAGTTATCTGAGGCTTCCGGCATCGAGAAGAAGGAAATCGGGAGAACCTATCGCTTTGTGACGAGGGAACTCGGGCTTACGATCCTGCCTTCGAATCCCGCTGATTACATCGCGCGCTTTGCTTCTGCCCTGAAGCTTTCCGCAGAGACGCAGTCGAAGGCCATCGAAATCCTCGAACAGGCGCAGAAAATTGAGCTTACATCAGGAAGAGGGCCGACGGGAATCGCTTCCGCAGCTCTTTATGTCTCCGCCCTGATTCATGGGGAAAAGAGAACACAGCGCGAAGTGGCTGACGTTGCTGGGGTGACAGAAGTCACGATCAGGAACCGCTACAAGGAGCTCCTTGACGAGCTGAAACTGGAGCGGGAGCTCAAGAAGACGAAGAAGAAAAAGAGATAACTGTCTTTTTTTCGAATTCCTCTATTTTTCCTTTCCTCACTTCAACGCCTTCCTTCCTGAGCAATGCAATCTTCTTCCAGGAGTTCATCTTCCCGCAGTAGCCGCCCAACGAGCCGTCAGAAGCGACGACGCGGTGGCATGGGGCATGGGGCGCGTCCGGATTTCTCTTCAAGGCTTGCCCCACTCTTCTATATGCCTTTGTTCCCAGGGCGAGGGCGATCTCCTTGTATGTCGTGACTTTTCCTCTTGGGATCCGCCTGCACAGCGCCCAGACCTTCTCGTCAAAATCCATGCCTTTTCTGAATGCGCTATCTTTTTATACTTGCCGGGATCGGGAGGCGCATGAAAAAGCGCACGCTTCTCTTCATCGCCGTGTTCCTCGCTGTCACCTTCTGTTTCGCCATCAAGCTGCTCGCATTCAAGGGAGTTGTTCCTTGGAACATCGGCTACAACGATGTCATGCCCTGGTACGAGAAGGCCAGCGCCCCGGGCATCCCCTACATCGACAAGCCCGTCGAATATCCGGTGATCATCGGGATGGCGATGTACGTGTTCTCGCGCTTCGGGCAGGGCGCGTATTTCTTCCTGCACTATCTCCTCTACCTCGCCCTTGCCTTCGTTTCCACGCATTACTTATGGAAGCTAGCCGAGAGAAGAGGAACAGGAAAGCAGCAGCTCTTCCTCTTCTGGGCCCTGGCGCCGAGCATGCTCTGGTTCAGCTTCTTCAACTGGGACCTGATTGCCGTTACCTTCACCATCCTCGCCCTGTATTTTTTTGAGGAGAGGCGGGATATCCTTGCGACCATTTTTCTTTCCCTGGGCTTCGCGACGAAGATGTATCCGGCGCTGTTCCTCCTTCCGTATCTTCTCCAAAGAAGGTTCAAAGACTGGATAAAGCTTGGATGTGTTTTCGGCGCGACGTTTCTCGTCGTCAATGGCCCCTTCATGCTGAAGAATTTTCCTTATTGGGCTTACATCTATTTTTTCCACGGCGCGCGGGAGCCGAATCCCGACTCGGTCTGGGCAGTTTTTTCCCAGTGGCTCGGGCTGAGCACCGGCTTCATCAATGTCGCGACGGCTGTGCTGTTTGTCTGTTTCTATCTTTATATTTGCTGGAATCGAAGAAAGGAGGATCCCCTAAACACGAACTTGCTTGTCCTCCTCCTCTTCTTGCTGCTGAACAAGGTCTTCTCGCCGCAGTTCGTGCTCTGGCTTTTGCCGTTTTTCGCGATACTCGGCGCGAAGACGAAAATCTGGTATGCGATGGAAGTTTCCAATCTTCTGGTGCTCTTCACCACCCTCATCTTCCTTTTCGAAAAGATAGAATCTGCGCTCGCCTGGTCGGGGCTCTTTGTAGTGCTGAGGCATCTCGGCCTGATCCTGTTGTTTTATTATGCCTATCAGAAAAATGAGGCCACACCAAGCCTAGTCCCCTCAGAATCTGGCTGAAATCCCTCTTCCTCGCATATCTCTTCGCGGCGCGGATACACGTTTTCCGACCGAATACAAGGCCTTTTGAAGCGAACACAGGAGCCATCCTGCCGCTTGAAAGATACTGGAGGAATTGGGGAACATTATGGGGCTTCTCGGAGAAATGTGAACGCTCGAAATCGATCAGCACCGGGCGGTGGCCTTTCATCAGGATATGCTTGACGGGATGGTGCATCTCCTCCTTGACGATCCCAAGCGTATCGAGTGTATGCATTTGTTTCAGAAGATCGCGTATGGAATCTTGGATTCTTTTCTTGCCCTCTTTCCTAACGTATGACTCGAATGCCATGCCTTTCAGATATTCCATCCCGAGTTTCCCCTCCTTGAAGAAATAGAATCTCGGGCTGATGCCCTTCCTGTTCACCTTCCTCAGCATCTCCGCCTCATTCGCCAGCCGGTCAATCGTAGCGTTTGGATTCTTTATCTTTACCACAATTGTTTTTCCTCGGTATCTGGCAAGGGAGACCAGCCCCCGCTTCCCTTTTGCGAATGGTTTCAGTTCCATGTGACCCTGCAGCAGAAGATGTCCTCGAAGAAGATGTGCTTCCTTTCGAGCTCTTCAAACCTCATCTTGTTTTTCTTGATTTCTTTTTCTATCTTCCCTTTTCCGGTAAGAGAAGAGAACATCAGGAGGATCTGCCCTTCCTTACTACGTTCGGAATCCCCAAAACCGGGTTTTGGGTCTTCGGGAGCCAAATATCTTGCCGCTTCCTTCAGGAATCTTGCTGTTATCTCGTATCCTTCCCTTCCGCCGTCCAACGCCGCGTCTTCCGGGCCTTCATTCGGCAAGTAGGGCGCGTTGAAGATGATCGTGTCAAACTTCCGTTTCTCCTCCTGCTCATCAAAATAGGAGAAGAGGTCAGAAACATAGAACTTTCCACCGGGTACGTGTTTTCGGCAAAACGTAACCGCAGTTGGATTGATGTCGACGCCGATGACTTCACTGCAATTTTTCAGAGCCGCCTTCGACTGGATGCCGGAGCCGCAGCCCATATCAAGGCATCTTCCCTTGGCGAGCTTCTTCGCCCATCTTTCGAGGAGGAAGGAATCTTCCCGGGGCTCATAGATGTCCATAAACGGAGGAAGCTGTAAGAGTAGAAAAAGGTTTGGTTCAGGCCTTTTGTGAGAATATCGCCTTCTCGAAGAACCTGAATTTATGCTCGTTGTAGACACTCAAAACCGTGTAGTCTGAGGTTACTTCAGAGAATTTGGCGGTAAACTCCCTGATCACTTCACGCAGGGCAGCGATATCCTGCGCTTCTATATCCAGTTCCAGTTGCCAGTCTCCCAGCGAGCCGACGATATACACAATATGCGGCTGCTGGCTACAATAAGTTTGAATTTCTCTTTCCTTCGCGTCATTCATATTGTGAAGCTTAACGAGGACTTTGTAATAAGCGCCTATCAGCTTATTCACGTCAGGCCAGAGCGTATAGTACTGGATGACTTTCTGCTTCTCCAGGCTCCGCATGCGCTGGAGCACAAGGTCAGGAGACCGCTTGATGAGGGCGGCGATTTCTACAGCCGTGGCACGCGTATTCCTGCAGAGCTCGTCGAGGATAGCGAGGTCTGACTCGTCGAGCTTTGCCGCTCCAGCGCTCCCGCCCCATCCCACTTCTCGGCTTTCTTTTGCGCCTACCAGATACTTGCGAGGGTAATGGCGGGCATTCACGATGGTCGTGATGTGCTGGTCCTTGAAGTGCTTCCAATACCGGTTGTTGATTTCCCTCAGGATGACTTTGAGCTCCACGACGCTTCTCGCTTTTACTGCGATAATCAATGAATAAGCTCCATCGCAGCTCGACACCCAGGTCACGAAAGGATTCGCGCACAGCCACTGCACCAGCTCCTTTTCCGCGTCCTGGGAGAGGTTCTGCAATCTGATGAACACCTTATAATGGACAAAGCCGAGCTTGGCCATGTCAACAACCGTAAGATACCCTCTGAGCAAGCCTTCCTTGAGATACTGGCGGACGCGGTAGAGAATACTCTCCCTGCTCAATCCCACTTTCCTGGCGATTACCGCGAGCGGCTGCCGGGCGTCCCTGTCGAGCTCGTAGAGGATGCGCCTGTCTTTCTTGTCGAGCTTCATAATATTCATATTAATTGCTGTTTATATTTAAAATTATCGGTAATCATGAAAAAATAAGTAAAAATATTCATATATGTCATAGTCATTCCTGTTTAGTTATGAAAACCGCGGACGTGCAGGTCGTTCCCGATGGGAAGAACAGCGTTATTGTTTACGGTGGTGATTTTGATCATTGCCTGGATACATTAGATCGCGAGGGCTACCGGGTTGTTTCGTTTGCTGAGTCTCTAGCGTTGAAAATCAAGGAAGACATCCCTCAAGATACTTTGGAGGCAGAACCTTCTTCCAAAGTGCACCTGTATAACTTGCTGCCTCAAGGAGAATGGGGTGCGAAATTTTACGAGGGTTGCGAGTCCGCTGAACAACTGCTAGGAGAAGGGGCGCTACCCGGCAAAGTCTCTGATCGTACTTGGAAACATGTCGGTCACTTTACTCTGGAAGCGGTACTTTATAATGCTGGTAAATATCCCATACTTTTACCGCATTCACCTATCCTAAAAAACCCAATTAGAGCGGTAAAATTGGCGGAGGAAGGGTTGGAATACACCCTCACCCCCGCCCAAGTGAAACGTCTCAAAAGGGAGGGCTTGTCGCTGGGGGTTTGTGGCGCCCATATATCCTTATCTGATTTACCAAAATACCCCCAGATCGCTCGCCTCTTCCAAGCTCAACTTTTTAATGGCTCGGCCGGTATGGATCTTGTTCCCTTTCTTTTGCGGACAGGATTCCATTCAATTGGTTTTGGATACAGCTTAGACTCCACGAGGGAGGGATTATTAGATCACATAGATGAGAAAAGACCTTACGTTCGCCAAGCTTATATTAGCTGGGAGTATATGTGTAAAACGAATGATGGAGAAAAATGGATTGAACTTAACGGAGTTCGGCCGGGATACAGGCCTGTCGACCCTAACTTTTTTGGGATAAGTATCCATTCCATCCGGTTCCGTGGGCTGAAGAGAGAAATCATGACTAAAGAGGTGGTGACTATCTAATCTCTCTTACTTTTCCTTTTGCTTCTGGAGATGGTTGTATGCGTTAAAGGAAGCCGTGACGCCCTCAGCCACGCCGGTGATCGCCTGCTTGAACTCCGTGTTCACGATATCGCCGGCCGCATATACTCCTTCTACGTTCGTGAAGCCGTGCCGGTCGATGATGATCTCGCCTTTCCCGTTGAGCTTCACGCCCAGCTGCTTCGCGAGCTCGTTGAGCGGCTCATGGCCGATGGCGATGAACACCGCATCAACCGCAAACTCCTCGGAGCCCTTGTAGGGCTTGTCGAGGATGAGCTTATTGACGAATTTCTCACCTTTGATCTCCTTCACGTTCGTCTCATTTATCACTTCTATCTTCTTATTCTGCTCCACCCTTCGGAGATTGATGGGCTCGGGATGGATCTGTTTGCCCCGGTAGATGATGAAGACTTTTTTCGCATACTGTGTCAGCACGAGGGCATCCTTCGCGGCGGAGTCAGAGCCGCCGACCAGCGCGACAACCTTGTCCTTGTAGAAGGCGCCGTCGCAGAGCGCGCAGTAATGCACACCCTTGTTCGCAAAATCCTCCTCTCCCGGCACCTTGAGCTTCCTCCACTTCGTGCCTGTGGCGAGGATCACCGTCTTTCCCAGATAGGATTTTTCAGACGTAGAGACTTTGAAGCCTTCCTTTGTTTTCTCACACTTGGTGGTGAAGGCGGTGTCAACATCCACCTTGTACTCAAGCGCATGCTCCCGGATCTTGTCCGCCAGTTCGATGCCAGTCACCATCTTGAAGCCAGGGTAATTGGCCACTTCATTCGTCGTGATGATCACTCCACCAAGAGTGTCCCCGATCACAAGAGTTTTCAGCTCGAACCTGCCTGCATACATGGCTGCTGCGAAGCCCGAGACCCCGCCGCCGATAATGATCACGTCATAGGTTTTTTCCATAGAAGAAAAAGAAGGAAAGAGGCCTTATAAACGTTGTGGCCTACTCTATGTAATAGACGGGCATGGGCTCGGTGCTGTACGGCAGGGCCACTTCATTCACCTTCTCCAGCGTATCTAGATCATTCATCTGGATCTTCCGCGAGGAGAGCGTGTAGAGCACGTCATCCATGTAGATGCTCCTCGTGATCTCATGCGGAGAGCCCCACCACAGATACGTGTCCTCCTGGCCCTTGAAGTGCTGCACCTTGCCCTTCACCGAGATGCCGTCCTCATCGACGTTCAGCACGTACGCGCCCTGCCAGACTTCCTGCTGATAGTAGCCCCTCTTCCCGTCGAAGTCTGGGGTGTCAAGCACTTCCCTTACCGGCAACACGAGCAGGTCGCGATTGGGATCGTAGAGGAAGGCCTTGTGGTCGTAGAGCGCTGCGGAATCCGAGCCAGCCCTTCCAATTTCGATGCTGTCCACCTGCGTAGGGTTCTCAACGTCAGAGACGTCAAAGACAGCCACCTTCACGCCTTGCGTGGAAACCCCGCCCCATTCGTTGTCCTTGGTCTCCTTGCCAACGCCGATGAGATGCGTTTCATCCAGGGGATGCAAGTAATCAGAATAGCCGGGAATCTTCAGCTTTCCGAGCACTTCAGGATCGCTGGGATCCTCAAGCGAGATGACAAAGAGAGGATCAATCCTCTTGAACGTCACAAGATAGAGCCGCTCGCCGATGAATCTCGAGGCGTAGATACGCTCATCCTCGGCCAGGTTCTCCAGCGCGCCGATGACATCCATGTCGCTGTCGAGGACGTACACATTGTTGAACGATTCTCCTGTCCTCCAGAGCTGGGTTGTGGTTGCGACGCGCAAGTTGCCCTCGAACTCATCCATGGAAAACTGGTTCAGCAAAGTGCCGGGCACCTGACCCTGGCCTCGCGGCTTGATCCTGCCGTTGTCCAGCTCCACTTTCTGGATCACAGTTTTGCTCTGCTCGATATCCTTCCGCCTGTCAAAATCGTCCAGGGCGGCCTGGGCGCGCTTGACGAACGCTTCCTGCTCCGACTCGGACATCGACGCATACATCTCATCCAGCGCCTCGGAAACCTCATCCCAATTGTCCGCGGCTTCCACCTTGGCGCGCACGTCAGCAGGAAGCAATGGCTTCACGGCCTCATCGAAGCGCTCCTGGCTGTAATCCTTGTAAGGAAGGTTCCTCCGATAGGCGATGTAGAGGTTGTCCTTGGACACATAGATTACGTTCGACCATCCCAGCATCAGGGTCTGCGCGTCCACTTCTCCAGTGTTGACATCAATCCCGGCGACCGTGTGGAACACGTAGCTCTCTTCGGGGTTGTCGATGTAATAGATATCGGGTCTGATGATTCCGATCTCCGCCTTCACGACCGGCATGGGCAGGATGTTGTTATAGTAATAGACCGGCTCCTGCGCGATGACATATACGATGTCGCCAATCATCCGCGCCTCGCGATACTGGCCTGTAACCTCAATCTCCTGCTCCAATTCCGGGTCCTCCCTATCAGAAACATCGTAGATGAGCGCTTTCGTCACTTGCTCATATCTGGGTTCGGGGATGATGCCATATTGCGGGATCACATAGGATTCCTTGTCCACCAGCGTGAAAACAACCACCTTATCATCGTTGAGGAAGAGGCTCGTGGGAGAACCATCCATAACGGTTTTCGACAGCACTTCAGCATCATCAGCGGGGAAAGCGTCAACAATCACAAGGACATTGTCAGCGAGCGTGTAGATATACTTGCCGTCATTCTTGACGAAATCCGCCTCATCCACTCCCGCGACCTGGACATTGGTCTGGGAATAGTCAGCTGCGCCTCCCGCAGCGTCCTTTGCTCCCATCGGCGCGGCTTCCGCCACCGCGAGCATCATGCCGCCGCGATAATACGATGGCGCTGTGGCCTGGTTCTCTTTCAGGAAGGCCTTCAGCTCGGCCGCAGAAGAGAACTTCTTCAGGCCGTCTTCGGCCGGAATGCGGTCATCACGATAATCAGGCACGGTCGCGCAGCCCGCAATCAAGAGCGCAAGCATCAGGAATCCTATCAGTTGCTTCATGTGTATCACCCAATCCATAAGAGAAACTGCGATATATAAATATATGGCGAAGGGTTCGAAATGGGTTGAAGCTATGGCAGCTCCCTCACCAGCTCCTTCGCCGCCTTTTCCATGTCCTTGGCTTCGTAGATGGCGCGGCCGACAATCGCGTGCCAGAACTTGCCGGCGGCTTCAGTGGCCTCTGCCAACGTTCCGCCCTGCGCCACGAGGCCGGGAGAATAGAAAACGGGCTTGACGCCCATCTTCTCCAGCATCTTCCGGTATTTGAGGATCTTGTCCGGCTTGTTGCCCGGGACGACAAAGTCAGCTACGCCCAGTTTCGCGGCGATCTGGTACACCCGCTCCGGCATGTCATTCTTCAGGAACCCCTTCTCCGACTCCAAAAAGCCGGCATGGGTCATCTCTCCTCCCACGATGATGGGCATGTTGGCCTTCTGCGCCGCCTGAATCCAGGCCTCTTCTGTCACTGGACCTGCCTGCGGAAAGATGATGACCGCGTCGACCTTGCTGCACGCGCGCATGAACTTCTTCCCCATGTCCGGGATATCCGTGCCCGCCTTCTGATGGTCGTAGATAATCGGGAGATCGGTGAGGCCGCGGATCTCCTCAACCACCTTCTTCATGCCATAGGGAATCACAAGGTCAAAACCAATCTTATAGCCGCCGACACCCTCGACGGCGCACGTCGCCTTCACCAGCCGCTTCAGCTCGTCCAGCGTCTCCACGTCGCACGCCGGAATGATGCTCCTGTCCCGGGAGATTATTGCCGTGGCTCCCACCCCTCGGGATGCCCATGCCAGCGCAGGAGCTCTTTTTTCTCTTCTTCCGTTATCGCCCCTTCCGAGGACGCTGTCGCCAATAGCTCGTCGAAATCGCTCAGGCAGAAGAGCGGAACCTTCGCGTCAGAAAACTTCTTCTCAGCGTCCTTGAAGCCGTAGCTGAAGATCGCGAGGCACGCTGTCACTTTGCAGCCCGCAGACTGCACTGCCTGGCACGCCGAAACCGAACTGCCGCCGGTGTTGATGAGGTCTTCGATGACGAGCACCTTTTTTCCTTCCTCGAGCTCGCCCTCAATCTGGTTCTGCTTGCCGTGCTCCTTGGCTGAGGCGCGGACATACACAAAGGGCTTCTTCAGCCTGTCCGCGATGATTGCGCCCCAGGCAATGGCGCCTGTTGCGACTCCGGCCACAACATCAAACTCAAGCTCCTTCTCCCTGATGAGGCCAAGAAAAGCCTCGACGATGCCGTTCCTTTCCTCTGGATGCGAAAGAAGGAGGCGGTTGTCGCAGTAGATCGGCCCTTTCCTGCCGGAAGTGTAGAGGAACCCTTCAACGGTATCCAAGTCAACAGACTTCAGCTCCAGAAGGATCTTGGTTATTCCTTTCATCCGAATGTCACTTCCTTCCCCCGGTTATCGTGGACAGCGCCGTCATAGACGACGTTTCCGCCCACAACAGTGATGACCGGCCAGCCCTTTAAAACCTTTCTGTCGAAGGGAGTCCAGCCGCACTTCGAGAGCATGTCCCTGTTCCGCACTTCTTTTTGGAGGTTCATGTCGACCATGACAAGGTCTGCGTCATAGCCTTCCTCTATTTTTCCCTTGTTTTGGATCTTGAAGATTTTCGCAGGGTTTTCGCAGCAGAGTTCGGCCACTTTTGATAGACTTAATTTTCTGCGATTCACCGCGTCCAGAAGAAGAGGCAACAGGGTCTGCAACCCCGGCACGCCCCAGGGCGGGGCGGCGCTTTTTTTCTCCTCGATGGTGTGCGGGGCATGGTCTGTGCAGATCGTGTCAACGGTGCCGTCGGCTATTCCCTTCCACAGCGCCTCAACATCCTGTTTGGATTTCAGCGAGGGCTTCATGCGGCCGAACGGCCCCAATCTTTTTTCATCTTCTTCGGTTAAGAAGAGGTGGTGGGGAGCGACCTCGCAGAATATGCGATGGTCTTTCTCTTTCCTCATCATCTCCATCTCTTCTTTTGAGCTGAGGTGGCAGAGATAGAGCATATTCTTCGTCTTCTTGATTCTCGCTATACTTTCCCCCACTTTGGATCCTTCTGCGTGGACAGCGATCCGTTTATAGCTAGCGAACAATTTATCAAGGAGCTTCGGGTCGTCCACTTTCATATCGCCGGTCGTGATGTCCAGGTAGATCTTGACTCCGGCGATATTTTTCGCTTTTCTGATTTCCGCAACATTATCCGCTCCGCACATGTAGAATCCGTAGTTCACAAGGCATTTAACGGCGAGATTCCTTTCTTCCTCAAGAGTTTCACAATCTAGGATAGGCGGATTTGTGTTGGGCATCGCAAGAAAGGTGGTTACGCCGCCTGCAACCGCCGCCTGGCTCGCAGTCAAAAAATCCTCCTTGTGCGCCTGGCCTGGCTCTCTGGCATGCACATGGCAGTCGATGAGGCCTGGAAGGATGATTTTCCCGGAAGCGTCAATCACTTTGTCCGCTTTTTTCCCCTTCAAATCCCCAATCTCCAGAATTTTCCCCCGGTCGCAGAAGATACCGCATCTCTCCAGCTTCGCATTGCGCACTGCTTGTCCATTCGTTATAAGCAGCTTCATGCTCTCCATCCATAGTATTCGCTGAGCGGCACTTTCCTTCCTGTCTTGAGCCGCGCGCTCTGGCCGAACTCGGACATCTCCGCCAGCCTCAACCCCGAGAACACCGGGCCTTCGGTGCAGATGATGCGATCATTGATGAGGCAGTTTCCGCAGATGCCGAAGCCGCACTTCATGTAGCGCTCGACGCTGGCTTCGCAGTCGATCTTGCGCTCGTTGCACAGGTCGACCACCTTTTTCATCATGAGTTCCGGGCCGCAGGTGTACACAACCCTGATTTCCGGATGAGCGCTCAACACCTCGCGCAAAGCATCGGTGGCAAAGCCCTTTTTCCCGAAACTGCCGTCGTCCGTGCAAAGGGCCATGTTCTTTCCCTTGAAGCGCTCCAGATAGAGGAGATGCTCCTTGTCCCGGGCGCCGTTTATAATGAGAGGATCCTTTAAGGCGTCGATCAGCGCGGAGACGCTCGACATGCCCACCCCGCCGCCGACGACCAGCGCATGCTCGCGGACGCTGAAGCCGTTGCCGTAGGGTCCGCGGATGCCGATCTTGTCGCCCGGCTTGAGCTTGTCGCAGGCTTGCGTGAAGGGGCCGAGCGTGTGATAGCAGAAGCCGAATTCTTCTGGCCCCGCTTCAGAGACCGCCATCGGCTTTTCCTCGACTTCAGGAATCCAGACCATCACGAATTGTCCGGGCTTGCAGTCCAGCGCGCCTGAGAGAAAGATGCTCTTGTGGCCCTTCGCCTCATCAACGACCCGGTTCACCGTGAAAATCTTGGGCAGCTCTGTCTTCAAGCTCATTTGTACGCCGCCCCCCTGATCTCGTCGAGCGCGCTTACGCCATGCTCCTTCATCCACGCTTTCATCTCGTCAGTAACGCGCCTGAACACTTCAGGCCCGCGATAATAGGCCGCCGTGCCGATTCCGACAGCTGTCGCGCCAGCCATGATCATCTCGATCGCGTCCTTGCCGTCGCTCACACCGCCAGTGCCGATGATGGGGATCTTCACGGCCCCGAAGATCTCGTAGACGCAGCGCACCGCGATGGGCTTGAGCGCAGGGCCTGAAAGCCCGCCGACCTTGTTTCCCAGGATGGGCTTCCTCACTTCAATGTCAATCTTCATAGCCGAGGCGGTGTTGATGGCCGTGATGCAGTCGGCTCCGGCCTTCTCGCACGATTGGGCCAGCTCGGCGATGTTGGGCACGTTCGGCGACAGCTTGAGGCTGACAGGAATGCCCTTCGCCTTTTTCTTCACCAGTTTTGTGATTTTAGCGAGCGCAGAACTATCGGCGTAAAAAGGGGTATCATAGTCCATGTGCGGGCAGGAAACATCGACCTCGATCATCGCGGGCTTCAGCGAGGCCATCTTTTCAGCCACAATCCCGAAGTCCGCGATCTTATAGCCGAAGATGCTGCCGATGACAGGCACGGGCAGGTCGTCCAGCCGGCCGAACTCCTTCACCGCGTTGTCAATGCCTTGTCCCGGCAGGCCGACAGCGTTCAGCATGCCGTCGTCGATGACGAACATGTTCGGCGCAGGGTGGCCTTTGCGCTCCTCGTGGCACAGGCTTTTCAGCGTCACCGCCCCGGCGCCTTCCCTTCCCATGCGCGCCACACCTAGTTTAGACACGCCGAGGATGCCTGAAGCGAGAATCGTCGGGTTGTCGAGGCTGACCCCGCACAGCGTCGCGGAGAGCATGTTACAGCGCGATGTCCTTCCTGGACATGATGCGCTCGCAGAACTGGCACCGGATGCGCAGGGGCGACTCCTGGACAAGCTCGAAGACGGTCTCGACCGGCTCCTTGTTGGTGATGCAGTTGGGGTTGGAGCAGAGGATGCCGCCAATCTTTTTTGGCACCCGCACGCGGTTCTTCTCCACCACCTTGTAATTCTTGATGAGGCTCACGGTCGCGTTGGGGGCGAGGATGGCGATCTTCTCCACCTCCTCTTTCGTGAGGTTCCGGTTGTTGATCTTGATCACTCCTTTTTTCCCCAGCTTCTTGCTGTCGAGGTTGAGGGCGACGGCGATGGGGTGCTCGAATTCCTGGGGGTTGAGGAGCTTCATCACCTTCAGGGTTTCCCGGCTTGGGAGATGGTCGATGACCGTGCCTTCCTTGATGGCGGGCACCGGAATCATATGTTCCGGGGCTTTCATGCCGCCCTCCCTGTCACGAGCGCGATGAGGGCCTGCCTTATTGGAACCCCATTGGCCGCCTGCCGGAAGTACGCGGCGTTCGGCGTGTCGTCAAGATCAGTGGCGATCTCGTTCACTCTCGGCAAGGGATGCAGGATGCGCACGTCCTTTTTCGTGATCTTCAGGAGCTGGCGGTTGATGTGGAAGCTGTCCTTGAGCCGATTGTATTCTATCGGATCGGGGAAGCGCTCCTTCTGGATGCGCGTCATGTAGAGGATGTCCAGCTGGGGCGCGACTTTGTTCAAGTCTGCCGTGACAACATAGGGGATCTTCTTTTTCTGAAGATCGGCGAGATAATACTCGGGCATCTGCAGGGCTTCCGGAGCGACGAAGAAGAGCTTTGTCCGGAAATGGCTCATGGCCATGCAGAGCGAGTGCACGGTGCGGCCATACTTCAGATCCCCGACAAAGCCGATGTTGAGGCCGTCGAGCTTCCCCTTTTCCTTTTGGATGGTGAATAAATCGAGAAGCGTCTGCGTCGGGTGCTGGTTGGCGCCGTCTCCCGCATTGATTACGGGCACATCTGCCGCGTTCGCCGCGAGCTTGGCGGCGCCTTCCACAGGATGGCGCTGGACGATAACATCAACGTAATTGTTGACCATCTTGATCGTGTCCCAGAGCGTCTCGCCCTTCTGCACGCTTGTCACAGCCGCGTCCTCGAAGCCGAGCACCTCGCCGCCGAGCTTTTCCATCGCGCTGGTGAAGCTCAGCCGCGTCCTGGTCGACGGCTCGAAGAAGAGCGAGCCCATGACAGCGCCCTTCATCAGCGTGGGCTGGGGGCGGCGCTCAAGCTTCTGCGCGACGTCAAGCACTTTCAATATGTCCTCCTTGGAGAAGTCCCTGATGGAGATGATGTCGCGTCCTTTGAAGGTCATCTTAAAAGAAAAACCACCGGAGCCTTGTTTTTAAAGCTTTTGGAACGGCTGGCGATACGGAGAAATGGGGATCCGCAGCCTGTCACTCAGACTCAGAAATATTGAAAATTCTGCCTTTATAAATGGGCCAGCAGAATTTTCAATTCCGAAAACCTTTCAGGTTTTCGTTATGGGAATTTTTCCAACTTTTTAAGGGTTTCTACCAGAATTATTTGCTCAACTTTAAAATTTTCAAAAGGCTGCTGACGGACGCTCCGCGTCCTCTGGCCACCCCGACGGGGCCATACTCACTGCGTTCGTAGGTTCTTGGCTACGCCTTCGAACCATCCCCCGGCCAGCAGCGCCGAGCTTACTTCAACGACGGCCCTGGCTTCAATCCCGCCTTCTTGGCCTCGTCCACGGAATTGAAGACGCGCTTCTTCCTGATGCGCTTGGCCTCGGCCGAGTCGGGGAGATGATAATATTTCGAGTTTGCGCCGGCCACGACCTTGGTATAAGTCTTCAGCACGGGCATCCTGGCCGCGCCACCGACGAGGAAGATGTCGAAGACGAAGAGCACCATCGCGGCGACCATCGCGGCGAAGTGGAACAGGGGCAGCGCGTCGTTCAGGAAGTAGAGGAGCGTCAGGTTGAGCAGCACGAGAGCGGCGGCGAAGCCGGACAACAGGTGGCCGAAGCGCACGCCCACATTCACCAGCATCATCGCCAGCACAGCAACGAGGAGGATGCCCGTGAACAGCACGAGCTGGGCATAGAACGCGGTTCCCTGCAGGCCGAACAGGGTCCATGTGAACCCGACCAGCACTACGAACCACAGCATGATGTCAATGAGGAAGGTCGCTCTCTCCATAACCCGGCAAAACCCCTGAGCTATTTAAATTTTTCCATTGTCGAGTGGTTAAACGGAAATCCTTATAAGGAGGCAATTGCCAAATTCATTGGGTGTATGAGCTCAGCGACGATTGAGCTTGCTTCGCGTTAATTTTTGCTAAGAGCTTGAATTGCTCCAAAATAAAAGAGAAGGTTATCATCGTTTCAACCGTCGTCT
>JAGVXW010000007.1 GCA_018303575.1 Candidatus Woesearchaeota archaeon | reverse complement strand
ATAGTGTCTGTATGGGTAAAGCCCCGGCTATCATTAGCAGTTAAACTAATCACATGCGTCCCCAAGGATAGATTAACACTTAGAGACGAGCCACTTCCTGAACTACCGCGGGCTAAAGCCGCGCGGGGTCGGTGGCGAGAATCACCCGCCGTAGTGGAATAACGTTGTCTGCCCCGCCGCACTCTTCTCGGCCCAGTGCTTGCGCTGCCCTTCCTTGACGTAGCGTTTCACCGTCTCCGCGTTCACCGCTCCGACGGTGCGGTAGAAGTATCCACCGCTCCAGAACTTGTCGCCCCAAAGCTTGTCGTCGAACATCCACGCATGGCCGCGGCGCATCATATACGCACTGTAACCCTTGAACTGGCGCGCAAGCTCGGCAATGGAAAATCGCTTCCATCCGACGATAAAGGTATGCAGATGATCGGGTCCGCACTCGATCGCCGCGACGTGCACTCCCAGCTCCTGCGCTTTCTCGACGACATAGGCTGTCGTCAGTTCGCGGACCAGAGGTGCAGGTTCGACTCGCCGACGGAGTGCGCACTGCTCACAAGCTCGTTTGTCATGGTCGTTCTCCGATGGTTTTTTAAGGTAGAAAGCTTCCGCTATCGCGGGCTTTGTTTCGAGGGCGCGACCATCACGCGCCCGTTTTTATTTTTTGGAGACGACCTTAAGAATTCTTCCCGATTCCGGCTCGCTTTTCATCAGCGGGCTCAAAGCCCGCCGGGTTCAAGCGAGGGAATCGGGCCTAAAATCGTTGTCTTAATTCGTGCATAGACGATTCCATATTTGTCAATAAGATCCTTAACTTGGTTATAATTAGGGAAAACTCTCAAAATACCGCCGACCGAAGTGTCAGCTTTAAAATTCAACTCAGGATACATTTCTGGGACGGACTTCAATTTGTAGTCAGAACCAAGCAAGGCATCGTTCTGGTTTACATACAGTGGGTAATCCCCCATAATTATGTCAGCGAATCCCTCGATATCATCAGGCATTGATTCACCCGTTGTTGGATCAGAACCAAAAAAATCAAAATTAGGTTCGACTCTAGAATGGTTCAGATACGGGACCTCTAATTCACGCGGATTAGTTCCGTTTTCACTTCGATTATTAACGAAATTCTGGTACGACAGGAGGGGCTTGCCAGTTTCCAGCGTGTACCAGTCGACCATGGTCGCTGCACTATAACTTAGACATTTGTCCGGAGGAACAGGAAAGCCTAAAATCGTGGGATGGGTATGCCACGATTGACCATGCGTGCTATTCACCCAAGAGATATACTCTTCATTTAGGGGTCTAATATCCTTAAATGGCAACAAATCCCAATCAGGCAATAAATAGTCGAAATTGCTAGAAACATTGGATTTGTATACAGGTACAGCGTTGCTTGCAAAGCCTACCGGCAAGGTTAGCAAGATTATAGACAGCAGTATGACCATTCTTTGATTCATTTTTTTCTGAACTTATCCGTATTATAAATGCACATGAAAGTGTAATTCACAATGACCAGTGCTGTGTATGGAATAAGTAAATTAAGTCCTATAATCGCCGCCCAAATAGCTTCTTGGTCTTCCTGTGCGCCCACAACACCACCAATTATAAGAAAAAGGGGTATAATCAAACCGCCCGCCAGATACATTAATAAGGTATACGCTACCTTTCTGCCGAGTGAGATATTTTTGTTTAGAATAGGGTATGAGGCAACCGCACTAACAATCACCGGAATCGCCAGCAGAGACCATGGAATGGCATAAAGAAGAGTTAAAATCAACTCAGAAGCAGAGTAAGGGGCGCCCGGAATCCGATAAGCAAAAGTAAAGGGATAGACTAATGCCAGAATCATAGTGATAATCAAGGAAATTAAAAAGTGGATTACAGGAGGGTTCAAACCCCATTTTGATTTTGTTTTCATAAGATTCTCACTTTCATTTTTCCTATGCGCTTGGATTTTTTCTTTCATCGTTGAGTTACCTCCAATTCCACCTCGTCATACGCCTCGTAATAGTAATCGCAGAACTGTTCTCCGTTGCATTGATTGATCAGAATATCTGAAATCCTCAAAACAGTACCGGTATCTAGTTGAATTTCTGCCCCCTTAGGAACCCACTTGAAAATGACGCCATTTATCCGTAGCCAGCAAGCCGCATCAGCGTCGCTGCAGGCAAGCACGTCAATGACATATCTTTCCACGCCTTTTTGGATTCCCGTCGGCTTCCTCTCATTGTTCCCGACTTGGACCTCATAAGACTTAAGCGCTACTCCATCAAGATTATCAAACGCAACATCCTGGAAATAGTTATTGTGGTCAAGATACACCTGTGCAAACTCATCATCCAGAACGCTTTTTCCTGCCACACTAGCGGACAACCCTCTTTCATTTTTTAGGGCAAACTCCGCAGCGAAGCCCGTTAAGACGGCCTGCTCGGGAACCGGGCTTCCGGGAATATCCACAATAGGAGATTCTACTGGAATAGGATCGGCAGCTGGCGACTCTTCTGGTGCTGGTGTGTCTGTGGGAGGCAATATTTCTTCTAACAGCGAATTTACCTCTTTAGAAGCGGGTGATTCATCAGGAGGAACGACTGGAAGCTCTTCTGTTGGTGTATCTACGATTTCGGAAGCTTCCGCAGGAGGCATCTCGGGGAGCGGCTCCTCTGCCGCAATGCTGTTGGGTGCTTTTTCAGAAGTGTTCTCGGCCGCAAAAACAACAAGGGTGACGAGCGAGATGACAAGCAGAGCCACCAGAAGAGCATCTAATCTTCCCTGCTTCTTCACCTATTTTACCCCCTAACCGCGTTTTCCGAGGATAGCTTATTTAAAGCTTCGCAAAATTATTTTTTTTCTTTCATGGCTTCATTTACTTCCAGATCCAGTTCATCATTTCTATCCTCTGCCTGTTTGATATACCCAGATTAATCCTTTCTGATAGGTTGGAGTGACATTCGCGAATAATTGCGCCTGCTGCTGGAGCGCCTGCACGAACTGCTGGTTGCCGAGCTTGGCCGCGTCAGAGGCGTCCAGGATGACATATTCAAAGTTCCCTTGTTCGAAACCTTGATTGAGAACGTAATGCCGGCCAGCCATTGAGAGCCATCTCGTTTTCGCCAGGCTGAGGGAGCCGGCGTGGAAGAGCCGTTCTTTCGGCGGCAAATCCCGCATCCAGACGCTCAATTCGAATTGCTCCGGAGTAATCCTGCCGGCTCCTTGATACGCCGTGCTCAGGGCCGAATACACCGGAGGCACGATGAAAAAGAGCACGATGAGGCCAAGAACCCACGGCGCCCATCTCCTTGCAAGATTCTTTTGGTTTTCAGGGACAAAAGACGCGAGGAACAGCGCTCCGAGGACCATGAGCGGGAAGAAAATATGCGCTGTCGCGCTCAGGCTGCGGTGGCCTCTTCCGATGCCGAAGATGTCGAGATGCAGCATCACGTATAAGCTGACAAGCCACCCGAGCATCACCATCGCCTTCCTGTCGCGCTTGAGGAGGAGAAAGAGGATTCCCGAGGCGACGAACAAAGCTGTCCACAAAGGAGCGACCATGGCGCTGTAGGAGTAATAGGCGGCAGGCGCGCCGACATCAGTTTCCGGCGTCCTGTACCAGGAAAAAAGCCGGCTCCAGTCGCCAATAGCCGCAGGGTCGTTCACATCGCTCGTCTGCGCCAGCACGTTCATCGTCTGGAAAGGAAAGACTGAGATGAGAAGAACGAAGATGACGAGCGCGATTCCTACATCGGCCATGTGAAAAAAGATTCTTCTTTCCTTTATCAGAAGGAAGATTCCGACAAAGAGCAAGGCGGCGACAGAATGGAAGAACGTCATAGGATGGATGAACAGGTTCGCTGCCAGGAGCAAGCCGAGGAGATACGCGTAGATCGGCTTTCTGTTTCCGTCAAGATGCGATGAAGCATAGTGGTAGAAGCAGTATAAGATAAGAGGCAGGAAAGCGAAGCCGAATCTCTCAGGCCATTGCCCCCACATGAACACTAAGGCGTCCCGCAAGCTGAACCCGACGAGCGCCGCTGACACAAACCCAACCTCAAACCCATAGAGCGAGCGCATCAGGAAATACACGCCCAGGACAACAAGGGAGCAGAGGATGGCATTCAGGATGAAGATGGAAAGTTCAATATTCCCGCCGAACACAGCCGCCATCGCCAGCGCAGTGTGGAATGGCGGCGGATACCAGAGCGTGTGCTCCTTGAACTTGTTGTCATCGCCATAGCGCACGTCAATATAGTAAGGCAGCGTCGTGATACTTCGGTCAGAGGAAGTGGTGTATTCTGCCACCGCGTAATGCGACGCCGCGTCCACTTCCCCATACGGAAGCGGATTCTCCTGCAGGGGCAGCGTCCAGAACCATAAGATGGCCAGATAGAGTCCCGCTACAAGCAGCGCCTCGTGTTGTTTGGTGAGCCCCACGATACTGTTTTAAAGACGGCTCAATAAAAAGGTTGTGGTCGATACTATCATCGGGATGCTTTCAAAACATCATCAAAATTCTGGGATCTGAAAAAGAGCAATTTTTTCCCGGAAGTTTTCTGTTTCAGCAACCCCTTCTTTGCGAGCTGGAGTAAGTCCACACGCGCAGTCTGGTAAACCACACTAAATCTTTCCTTCATTTGATGGATATCCATGACCGTTTTAGGGTCATTGGCAAAATCAAGCAGGATAAGCGCTTGCCGCTCGTTGATGCCCGGAATCTGGATGAGGCTATAGAGTTCCTTCTTCTCCTCAGTCTTCTTGCGAATGTAGCTCATGAGGGCATCATGTGCTTTCTCTATCGATTCAATCTGGAATTTTATGAAATAGGTCACATCATTGGCATCCTGTTCTGCATAGAGGTAGGCGCGACTGTACTTCGCCGGAGAATCCTTAATGAACCTTGAAACAGCCATGAACTGGATGAGCCAATACCCTTGCGAAAGCAGATACCAGTAAAAGATAGAGCGCGCGGTTCTTCCATTTCCATCTTCAAAGGGGTGGAGATATCCCATAAGAAAATGGAGGATGCTTGCCTTGATGATGGGGTGGATATACGCTTTATGATCTGTCTTATTCGCGAATTCGCAGTAATTTTGGATCAATCCGGGGATCTTCTCATGAGATGGAGGGGTGTGGAAAATCTCTCCAGTTTCTTTGTCATACACCCGGACATCGTCGTTTTCCCTGAATCTGCCCTCCCACTCCATTTTATCGAGAGTTTCTTCCGTAATACGCGCATGAAGATCCTGAATGAATTTTGGGGTAAGCTGTTTCTCCTTTGATTCCACGATATACTTCATAGTCAGGTAATTATTCCAAATCATTTTCTCATCCGGATTCCTGGGCTTCCTATTTGTCTTCAGCATCTCCTTGGCGACGCTCCTGCTAGTAGCTGCACCCTCTAACTGGCTGGAGGCAATGGCTTCTTCCATGAGGGAGCTCAAGAGATAGGATTTTCGGTCTTCTTCTGGTACTATTGATTTTGTTACCAGCGGGCCGCCGCATTTCATGTCGAGCTCGTGGAGCTTTTTCTGGAGAAGGTTTGATGCTCGGATATTATAGCTAATCTTAAGTTTGGCATCCCTGAAAATGTCGAGCCTTGTTCGGGTGAAATGCCGGATCATTTTGATAATCCCCCACAAAGCATTCGGAGTCTTCCCTGCCGGCAGCGGTGCATGGCGGCGGAATTCGTCCCAGGAGAGGTATTTCTCATTGATTTCTTGAATAAAATCCTCTAATTCGTTAGGATGGGAGAGATAGTCCTTGTAATATTCAAACAGTTTTGGGTCGAGATGGGGTGGGGGTTCAGGAAGTTTCATGGAAACCAGAAAGAGGTGCGGATATTTAAAGGTTACTATTTTATACTAAAATGTATAAAAATTAGTAGTTTATAACGCTTAAAAATAAGAAGCCAAAAAAATAGTAAAATCTACTAAAAATGACTAAAATTAGTAGATACCGAAGTAGCTAAATCTTCCCCTTAACCAGCTCAAAAATTCTTTCCGGCGAAATCACCTGCAGGCACCTATTGTTCGTGCACGCGCTCTTCCGATGGTTGAACGCCGACACGCACGGGGAGCACGCGAAGTTCGATGTGACCGGAGTGCAATGCGGAGAAAGCGGACCATACAGCAACGGCGTCTCAGGCCCGAAGAGCACGATGCTCGGGATGTCCGTCAGCGAGGAGAAATGCGCTGGCCCGGAATCGTTGGAGATGAGCAGGGAGGAAATCTCGTACAGGTCGATCAGCTCCCGCAGCGTCGTCTGGCCTATGAAGTCGATGCACCTGTCGGAGTTCACATGCTGGCAGATGGCCTGCGCATCCGGCTTCTCGGAAGCGATGCCTGTAATCACAAGATACGTGTCTTTCAACGTCAGCAGCTTCTCGGCCAGCTTCTGGTAGTGCGCGAGCGGCCATCTGCGCAACGGCAGCAATTCGCTCGCGTTGGGATTCAGGATGATAATCTTGCTCTTCGATGTGATTGAAGTGTTAAGGCGCTGCAATTTCTTCAGCATCGCTTTCTTCTGCTCATCTGTTGAGTGGATTCTCCCACGGATTACCTCTTCTTTCTTGATCTCCCGCTTCAATAAAGGAAGCTCATAAGGATCAGCGGCCAGCGCATGAACAAGCGCAAGGAAACTTTGGCTGATGTGATAGTAGGGATTATACTGCACCTTATGCGTCAGGAAGTTGCCCCGGTACAGCCCTTCCATGTGGAACTTATAGAAGCCGGAGACAGCCTTGGCGCCGGAAAGGTAGGAGAGCAGCGCCGTGAACCGTGAGAACAGCTCCATGTCCACGACCGTATCAATCCTAAGCCGTCGGATCTGGAACAGGACTCTGAGCGTGTCCCACGCCATGACAAATAAATTTGAGCTCCTGATCGTCAAGATATTCTTGCGCGACACGACGTCGAGCATCCTGATGCTCTCGGCGTTGGACTCGAAGATGAGGAAGAACAGCTCGGCGCCGAACAGCTCCCTGGCTTTCTTCATGGCGCCGTAGCCGAGGATCGTGCTCCCCATCTCAGACAGCTCGATGAACAGGATTTTCCTGGGCCTGAAACCTTTTGGCAGGCGCCGGATGCCGAGCATGCGCTGGAGGGAGTTCAGGAGCGAGAGCAGGAAGCACAGCGGCCTCCCCACCCAAGCGTCGACCCGCCTCATCGTGTCCGGATGCATGCCGAAGACAAGTCGAGGCGCTTATTTAAAGGTTGCTTCTGTCCGGAAATCTTCCGGATTTTCCGGGCTCAGGCATATTAAGGGCCTCTTCACTGCATGGTTTATGGAACGTGAAGCATTCATTGATGAGAGCGGAGACTTAGGCGAGAGAGGTTCGCGTTATTTTATCATTACGGCTATCTGGGCAGATGATTCGAATATCTTTGACCGGCTGATAAAACACGCAAGAAGAGGAAAATTCAGGAAAGAACTTCGAACTACCAAAGAAATTAAGGCAGCGCACTCAAGCAAGGAACTCATATCCTATCTCTTAAAGAAATTCTCTAACATCAGGACTGCGCACGTCAGAGCCGTTGTCCTCAAAAAGAGGGGAGCTTTTGGAGACACGGAAAGGGCGTATGCCACTATTTGTGGTAATCTCGCTCCAATGTCTATTGACGCTTCGAAACTTACTCTTCATATTGACCGATTGAAGAGCAAACAGCGTTTTATCGACGACTTCAACCGCTACATCGGAGGGAAATTCAAGGAGGCAAGATGGTTCAGGAACGTAGAAATTTTCCACAGCTGGTCGCATGCCTGGCCAGGCCTTCAGATAGCGGATGTGGTTTCCTGGGCGGTGTTCCAGAAATTTGAGCATGGAAATGAGGAGTTCTTCAAACTCATTGAGGAGAAGATAGACATCTTGCGAATATAAGCAGGCAGCACCTGTTGGTACTGTTTTGGCGTGCACCTCAAGGTACACTGGACCAACAGGATTTACCCTGCCCGCTTATAGAAAGGAAAGCTCCTATTTAAAGGTTGCTTCCGACCGGAATTCTTCTGAAGAATAAAGCTTGCAGCATCATTCCCGATTAGGGAGAATAAATAGCACGTTTCGTCTGCTCAAGAGCGCGCAGGGCGAGATGTTCAAGCGATCTCAGGGTGAGCACCGGCATGCTCGTCTCGGTTCCGTATTGGAATCGCTCGCGCAGGCTCAGGACCGTTGTCGGGTCATCCGCGAGGGCGAAAGCGTCCAGGATATCCTGGCTGAACCGAATCTCTTTCTTGTCTAGGAGGTCTTGGACTAGGGCGAGCGTGCATTCCTGGTTGCGCGACTCATATCCTGTATGCGCAAGAAGGGCGAGAAAGCAGTGATATACGCTGTAGAAGAGCGCGCTCACAGCCCAGTCCGGATACTTCCGCTCAAAATCAAGGCCTGCCTGGAGGTTGTGCTTGGCTTTCGTGAGGTGGGCATCGGCTATGTGCTCATCGGCAGCGACCTTGACCAGGCCCCGATGTTTGCCCTGCTCACGGAGCTCGCGCTCCGCTTTTTTGAAGCACCAGGCCACTTTGCTCTCTGAGCTCCTGAAGGTACCAGTCTGCGCCATGGAGGATGACGCATTTTTGAGTGAGCGGTGCTATTAATCCCTTTGCCAGGTTTTTCCGGAAATCTTCCGGAGTCATGGGCAGAAAATGGAAAGGATTTAAGAGCGCCCGGCCTTCTTTCCGGAAAATTTCCGTCGCCCGTTTCATGTTTCTCCATTCGATAACGACGAGAAGATCGATATCTCTGGCCGTGTCCTCCCGTGTCAGGATAGACCCAAAGAGGACGACAAAAAGGGTGGAGGGATACAGATCCTGAAACTCCCGTTCCCATCTCTTATGCATTCTGGCTTCAGTCAGGAAAGCAAGCTCTGTCCGTTTGAACGCAAAATCATCCGATAGGTTGAGTCTATAAAATGCCGAGCCGGCCAAGGTGTGGGAACGCACGATGCCCTCTTTGCCGAGCTCCCGAAGCGCCTTGAACGCCCCGACGCGCGAGATGCCAAGTTCCTTAGCAACTCCTGGAGCGTTCCAAGGGAAAGATGGCTGTTTGGAGAGAAGAAGAAGGACGCGATTCTCAAGGGTGGATTTCATGTTAACTATTAGTTTACATATGTTAACAAGAAGTTACTTTTAAAGGTTTCGAGAAAAATTCTTCTGCGAATGCCTCTCCACATCCGCGTCCACCATCATCTTCACGAGCTCCCTGAAGCTCGTTTTG
>JAGVXW010000012.1 GCA_018303575.1 Candidatus Woesearchaeota archaeon | reverse complement strand
AAATTTCCATTTCTTTTTATTGGGTTTCGTAGAAAAGGGAAATGCTTTGGTCTATACATCGGCTTCTACTCCTCTTCAAGACTTTTCCTCACCCAGTCAGAAAACGGCTTTGCATCCGCGCTTTCCCAGAAGCAGATGCACGGAATTTTGTGGGAATGCATCTTTTTTACGGTTCTTTCAATCGCCTTAAACTGATTTCTTGTCGTCTTGCACAGAAGTGCCCATTCCTTCTCATCTTGGTTTCTCCCTTTCCAAGAATACAAAGAGCGGACAGGAAAGAGGTTGGCGCAGGCGATCAGCCTCTTTGAGAGCAGCGCCTTGGCGATCCTCGCTGCCTCATCCTCGTCCCTGCAGGTGATGTAGGCGAAGCCCATAATACGTTTGTATGTGGAGCACGTTTTAATAGTTTCCCTATAGATACTGTCGGAAGCAAATAACTGATAGGAATTGTTGCTTCCTCCGTATATAGTGCAGGACGGCGTTGCTCAATTATTTTTGTCCTGCGCTATATAATGGGCGACTCTAGTCTTGCATACCCAAATCGCCCATTATCCCCGAAAGGGATAGCGAAAATTCAGGGAATTTTCGAAATTGAAAAAGTCAGACTTTTTCAATAATCGAACGAAGTGAGATTATGTTCGGAGAACAGAATAAGGATCTCCAAACAACTTCTGTTCTCCACTATCTTTAAAAACCATTCCCACTTCCACGCGAGTATGCCAAAGGCAATCGTGAAGCATCTGATCGGCGAATTCGTCGTCGACCAGGCCGGGAGGATCGTGAACGAGAAACTCGCACGTGAACCGCAGGATTCGCAGGATGCTCCTCCATCCTCTCTTCTCTCAGCCCTGAGGGACCCCAAGTACCGCGCGTATTTGAGGGACTTCAACCTCGAAATCACGAGAAGGAAGATTACCGCCGCTGTCTCCGAGGACAACTTCATCTCGCAGGCCATAAACTCGGTTGCGGAGCTCGAGCGGTCAGCAAATCAATTGAGCAAGCGCCTCCGGGAATGGTACGCGCTCTACAACCCGGAATTCACGATCGCTCTTCAGGACAACGAGAAGTTCGCGGGGCTTGTCTCCACCAAATCGAGGAAGGAGCTTCTGGCAGACATCAAGCGTTCCGCTACGATGGGCGCCGACCTGAAAAAGGAGGATCTCGAGCAGATTCTCGGCCTCGCAAAGACGCTTCACGGTCTCTACAGGCAAAGAAATGAGATTCACACGTATTTAGAAATTCTGCTCTCCCAATATGCGCCGAACCTCAAAGCCATAGCCGGCGCATCAATAGCAGCGAAGCTCATTGAGCATACCGGCAGTCTCAAGCGGCTCATGCTCCTGCCCGCCTCCACCATCCAGATCCTCGGCGCTGAAAAGGCGCTGTTCCGCCATCTCACCACCGGCGCCAGGCCCCCGAAGTTCGGCTACATCATGCATCATCCGTTTGTCGCGCAGGCGAACAGGGAAGAAAAGGGAAGAAGGGCGCGCCAGCTCGCCGACAAGCTCGCAATGGCCGCGAAGGTTGATTATTTCAAGGGTGACTTTATCGCTGACAGGCTGAAAAAGGAGCTCGAGGAGAAGGCGAAGCTTCCAAGAAGCAAGAAACCCCAAGCCCCTCCTAAAATGAACCATCTTGATACAAAGGAAATTCCGTCGTCCCAACAATATGCGCAAGAGCCCATTCCTAAAAAGCGATATGGGGAGATGCGCGGCTTCGCCCCGCGGAAGCGCGAGGAGCGTATCGAGCCAGGGAAGAAATTGGCCCATCCCAAGGGGGTTTTCGACAGGCGATTTGCAAGACAGCCAGGCAAGCCCTTCCCCCCGAGGAACAAGGAGGAGAGAACTGAGGCCGGGCCAAAATCGCCCTATCCTGGCGCCTTTAAGCACGCATCCAATCGGCCAGAAAACAATGCAGAAAGCCCGGCCCAGCGCTTCGGAAGGCGCGAGGAAGATGCTGAGCGGCCGTTCAAGGAGCGCAGGCCTAAGAGGTGGCGAAAATGATCGAGCCGTCGAAAATCTTCGAGGTCTTCCAGGATCGCAATCAGCTTTTTACCAAGAATCTCGTCCCGGGGAGAAAAGTCTATAACGAGCGATTGCTCGTGCAGGACGGCGTCGAATATCGCCAGTGGGATCCGACGAAGAGCAAGCTTGCCGCAGCGATCCTGAAGGGCTGCCCGAACGTCGGCATCCGGAAGGGCGATATCATCCTGTATCTGGGATGTTCAACAGGCACGACTCCCAGCCACGTCTCCGATATAGTGGGCAAGGATGGGTTCCTGTTCGGCCTTGACGTCGCGCCAAGAGTCCTCCGGGACTTTGTCTTCCTCTGCGAGCAGCGTCCGAACATGACCGCGCTCCTTGAGAACGCCGGCCATCCTGAGCAGTATGCCGCGAAGCTCTGCGAGGTCGACGTAATCTATCAGGACGTCGCGCAAAGAAACCAGGCTGAAATCTTCCTCAAGAATTGCAGGATTTTTCTAAAGAGCGGCGGCTACACTCTCTTGGCTGTGAAGGCGCGCTCCGTCGACATCACCAAGAAGCCTAGCGTCATCTTCAGGGAAGTCAGGGAGCAGCTCGGCAAGGAATTGATCATCGTTGACGAGCGCGTCCTCGACCCTTTCGAGAAGGATCATTGCATGTTCGTGTGCAAGAAAAAAGATTAGACTGAAATGAGCTTCTTGAGTTTTGTCACGACGTCGAGAATGGGAAGGCGTTTTCTCTGGAGATAAGCGGCCTCGACGAAAAAACCATCATAGGAGATGTGATTTCGTATTTCCCGCAGCTCATCAATCAGCTTGCGGTCCTCCAAGGGAAGAAGATTCTTCTCCCCAAGATAGTGGATCATGTGCTTATGGGCTCCCTCTCCTTTGACGATGTACCCATCAAGAAGCAGCCGGATGGAAATCAGCTCACGCAGGGCCTCATAGTATTCCCTGACGATATGGGAAGGGAACCTGTTCGCATCCAACATCGAAATCATTTCAAGCGTCGATTCCACCATGCGGAGGATGGAAGCTGCGCGTGCCTTGTTGGGCGTGATGCGGATGAGCTGAGCCATGCGTCTTAAAAGGCCTTGAGATAGCCCTTCAAGACAATTCCGTTGATGAGGTTGTTCTTTAACTCTGCGCTCGATTTTCCGAAATCTTTCCGGAAAAAGGGGGTGATGCGCCGGAAAAAGAGCCTCTGATAGCGCTCCAGCCGGAAATCTTCCGGGTCGCATTGCAGAAAAAGGTCGATGTCGCTGCCTTCCACATCCTCGCCCATCGACGCTGAGCCGAAGAGGATGATTGCGTCAGGCATGAATTTCTTGAAGAGATCTTCCACCAGGCCGGACTCGTAAAGTCGTCTCACAGTGTCCAGTTTCTTAAGCGTGGCGAATCGTTCGCTCTCACGATTGGCCCGATAGACAGGATAGCCCTGCAGGCGGTGCTTCTCGCGGAGAACCAGGCCTTCCTTCTCGAATTCCCTAAGATATCGCTTGACAGAGGGAGGCGCGAGCTTCGCTTTCCTGCTCAGTTCCCTCAACTGCAGCTGCGTGGTAGGGAGGAAGAAGAACTGCTCCAGCACCCGGCATCTGTTATCTTTTTGTAACATCTGTAATAAAAAAGTAACAGCAGTATATAAGTTTTGCTTTTTGGACACTGGGAAACCTTTAAAATCCCCCCGGATATCCTCTCCCTTATGGAAAAATCAACCTTCCGCCTGAAGGCTGGGCTTGCGGAGATGCTGAAGGGCGGCGTCATCATGGACGTCGTCACCGCAGAACAGGCCAAGATAGCGGAAGACGCAGGCGCTGTCGCGGTCATGGCCTTGGAGCGCGTCCCGGCCGACATCAGGAAGGAAGGCGGAGTCGCGAGGATGTCCGACCCCAAACTCATCCGGGAGATCAAAGCGGCTGTCACCATTCCGGTCATGGCGAAATGCCGTATCGGCCATCTCGCTGAGGCCAGGATTCTAGAAGCGCTGGGCGTCGATTATATCGACGAATCTGAGGTGCTTACCCCGGCGGACGACAAATATCATGTTGACAAGACGCTTTTCAAAGTGCCTTTTGTCTGCGGCGCCACGAATCTTGGCGAAGCTTTGAGGCGCATCAATGAGGGGGCAGCAATGATCCGCACGAAAGGCGAGGCGGGCACAGGCAACATCATTGAAGCAGTGAAGCACATCCGCAAGGTGAAGGAGGATATCGCGATGCTCCAGACGGCTTCAAGAAAACAGCTTGCAGCGTATGCAAAGAAAGAGCGCGTCCCTCTCGAGCTTGTGCAGTCCATCCGCCAGCTGGACCGGCTTCCTGTCGTCAATTTCGCGGCAGGCGGAGTCGCCACCCCGGCGGACGCTGCCTTGATGATGCAGCTCGGCTGTGATGGCGTCTTTGTCGGCTCAGGCATCTTCAAGTCCTCCAATCCACGGAAATACGCGCGCGCCATCGTGGAAGCCACAACGCATTTCAATGACGCGAAGCTCGTGGCGAAAGTGTCAGAGGGCCTCGGCGAGGCCATGCGGGGGCTGGAGATCGGGTCGCTCCAGATGCGTCTCCAGGATCGGGGATGGTAGGCGTTCTTGCTCTTCAGGGCGATTTCCGCGAGCACCTCTCTATTCTTAAGAAACTCGGCGTGGACGCGAAGGAGATCCGCACAAAAGAGGAACTCTCCCTGGTCGACGGCCTCATCATCCCTGGAGGCGAGTCAACGGTCATCAACAAGCTCATGCGCCGTCATGGCCTGGCAGAGGAGCTGGTTAGAAAAGCCCAGAGAGGATTTCCCATTCTTGGCACCTGCGCCGGTGCCATCGTCATCTCAAAGGAGATTCTTGGGGATCCCCAGGTTCCGCTCGGCCTCCTTGACATCTCTGTGAAAAGGAATGCTTATGGCCCGCAGATCGAGAGCTTCGAAGATGATGTGGAAGCAAAAGGCATAGGCAAAGTGAGGGGCTGCTTCATCCGCGCTCCCATCATCACGCGCGTCGGCAAGCGCGTTGACGTCCTCGCGAAGCATCAGGGAAACCCAGTACTCTTCAGGCAGGGCAACATCCTCGCATCAACATTTCATCCGGAGATCGCGGGGGAAACGAGAATTCACAAGCTCTTTCTCGAAATGATCAAAACGAGGCGGGAGAAAGTCCAAGAGCCCGTATCGAGCACTCCTCCCTCACATCGATCCCGGCATCCCTGAACTTCTTCGCCAGCTCCTCATTTTCCGTCCCCTGATTGAAGTACACGATTCTCGGTTTTTTGGCGAGGATGTCGGAAGCGACCATGTGGATTTTGTCAGGAGGAAGATAGAGGGAAACGATGTCCAAGCTCTCATGAATCTCTGTGATTCTTGAATAGCATTTCAGCCCTTCAATCTCTTTTTCCTTCGGATTGACTGGGAATACAGAGAAACCTTTGGAAAGGTAAGCCCGCACGCACTTGTTGCCGAACTTGCTCCGGTCTGCGCTGGCCCCAATAATAGCGATATTCATAGCCCGACTTTCGATACCAGTTCGCGGACATGGCCGACATTCTTGGCGAACGCTTCTCTCTCTTGATTGGAAAGGGAAATCTCGACAATCTTCTCCACGCCCTTCCTCCCGAGCACCGCGGGCACGCCGATGAACACGCCCGAGAAGCCATATTCCCCCTCGAGCCAGCAGGCGCACGGCAGGATCTTCTTCTTGTCGTGCAGGATCGCCTCGATCATCTCGACAACAGATGCCGCCGGCGCGTAGTATGCCGAACCGGTCTTCAGGTAATTCACGATCTCGATGCCGCCGTTCTTTGTCCTTTCAACAATCGTTTCAATCTGCTCCTTTGTCAAGAACGTTTCCAGCGGCAGTCCGGCGATGCGCGCGCAGCTTGTTAAGGGAATCATCTGGTCGCCATGACCGCCGAGAACCAACGTCTGCACGTTATCTACGGACACGCCGGCAGCCTCGGCGATGAACGTCGCGAACCGTATCGAGTCCAGCACTCCAGCCATGCCGATGACCTTCCGTGAAGGGAAGCCCGCCGCCGCGGCGACATGCACCATCGCATCCAGAGGATTGCTCACCACAATGACGATCGCTTCAGGCGCGTACTGTCTCACATGCTTGCTCACTTCAGAGACGATCTCGGCGTTCTTCACCAGGAGATCATCCCGGCTCATGCCCGGCTTCCGCGCGAGGCCGGCCGTGATAACCACAAGATCGGAATGCGCGATGGAGTCATACGAGGTGCCGCCCAGGACTCGCACGCTCTTCCGCTCGACGGGTAGGCTTTCGAGGATGTCGAGCCCCTTGCCCTGCGGCACCCCATCAACGACGTCAACGAGCACGATGTCGCCCAGCCCCTTGAGCGCAGCAAGATGCGCAGTGGTGGCTCCCACATTCCCGGCCCCGATGATCGAGATTTTCGGCCTCATAGTCGAGAAGAGCGCCTCTCCCCATATATAGTTTATGGTTGACAACGAGCGGATACGGAGGAACGTATCCATCTGAATTATTTCTTCTTTCTCATGTCAACAAACAAAGAAGCGCGATTCACAGCGTTTATGATCAGTAATAATCCAGCGCTCAAAATCTGGAAGAGCACGTTAAGGGAAGGCCAGGGCAGCAGAAAGACGAACAATCGGTACGCCCCATACCAAAGGATGATGACAAGGCCTTCGACCAAAAGAAGAAGGAAGAGATGCTTTCCAAGCTGGAATCCGGACTGCCAGGCCACGCCCTTTGCCAGCGCGGCATGCGTCCCCTGAAGCAGCACATATCCAATCACGCCCAGCACCAATATGATCGCTGCGGAAAACATGCGCTGATACGATTCCTGCACAGAAGCCTGAACAGCCCAAAGCAACAGCGTCCCTCCCAAAAACAGCGCAAGGGCAATCCCCAGCGTCGAAAGCCCAATTGCTAAAGCCCCACACTTCGGCTCGCAGTACAGCTTCAGGACGCGCCATTTCAGATAACTATACGCCGCAAGCTGCCAAAAAAACAAGAGCACAGCTACCGGTAGCTGTCCCGAATCACGGGCAATCTTTGCGAGAAGAACAGAAACCGCGAGGAAGACAAGGTCAAAAAGGATACTTTTCCAGAGCCGATTGTCAAAAAGCCTCATGTCTCCACCGCATCAAGCGCCACGAATCTGAGCCACAGCATGAGAATCGGGTAGCTGATGTATGTCAGCACAAGGAAAAGCCAGAAAGAAATCGTAGACAGGCTCACGATGAGGAACATCACAGCAACGACGATAAGCAGCGCCAGCGCAAACCGGAATCCGGGCTTTTTGAACCCGAGCAGGAATGCCCTTCCCACGTTCCCGACTTTTTCCTTGGAGAGCAGGCCATAAGAGAGCAAAGCGAAATACAAAATCAGCAGGAAGAGCACTCCGGAAACCGTGCCAAGCAGCGGGAAGGTTCCCGGCTCCATCCTCTGCGCCACCGTGTCAAAGTAGGACAGCATGAAGTCCAGCACGACCCAAAGGCAGAACAGAGGAAACCAAAAGATATTCGCAAGGAAGAACCTCTTCACGCGATATTCCTTTCCTTTCATGAGGGCGGCGTATTTCCAGAGCCAGCCGTGGAACAGGCAATACAAAGGATACGTCACCAGCGCCGCAACGCCGAGAAGAAGGAGTATTTTCTGGAAGTTCACCGAATTGAAGATGAGCTCGGAGAATTTTAGCGTAGCGCTCTGCTGCACCAACGTGTCGCTGAGGACAAGCAGGTTCTGCCCGATCAGCTCCTTGATGGACAGCAGTCCCAGCACGGCGCTCAGCACGAAGAAGAACAGGAGGTCGACGACAAAGGATTTCCAGGTCTTCTCGATATCAAATACCCGGACAAGGGCGTCGAAGATGCGCATAGTCCATTTTCCTTCCTGCGCTATTTAAACCTTATCTCATACGAATTCCACTAGAAACAGATCCATTGGAAATTCCAAGTTGGTTTACTGTCATTTGAGGGTAGTATGAAACCCTTTTAAACTCCATTCAGGAATCCCTAGGCATGGAGCTTCGTAAGGACTATTTCCTCGACCGCTGGGTCGTCATCGCGAACGGCCGCCAGGACAGGCCAAAGCAGATCAAGAAGGAAAAGCCATCTCCGGGCGCCGTAGACTTCTTCGCCCCGGGCAACGAGAAGCTCACCCCGCCAGAGATCGGCAGGATCCCCCAGGGCAAGGGCTGGAAGATGCGCTGGTTCCCCAACAAGTTCCCGGCAGCGGAGCCGCATGGAAACTGGGCAGTGCAGACGCATAATGATTTTTTCACCTTCGCCGACGCGTATGGCTACCATGAAGTGATCGCGGAAACGAATGACGATCGCCAGCTCTGGGACCTGCCTAAAGAAGATCATGTGACTTTGCTGAAGCTCTATCGCGACCGCATCCAGGACATCCAAAAGAGGGAGCATATCTCCTACGTTTCCGTCTTCAAGAACCACGGCCTGGAGGCCGGCGCTTCCCTTCTGCACAGCCACAGCCAGCTCGTCGGCGTATCCCTCGTCCCGGGCCTCATCCATGAAAAGGCGAACCATTGCGAGAACGGATGCAAATATTGCCGGGTCCTCAACATCGAGAAGGGCTCTTATAGGAGATGCTTCGAGAACAGCACGTTTGTCGCCTTCACCCCCTACGCGAGCAGGTTCAACAAGCGCGGCCTCCATGAACTGTCAGAAGAAGAATTCTCAGAGCTCGCCGACATCCTGAAGAAAGCCCTGGGCCGGCTCAAGACCCTCAACACTCCCTACAACTTCTACCTCCAGCACGCCCCCCCCAACAGGGACTTCCATTTCCACATCGAGCTCACCCCCCGGCTCATAAAGTGGGCAGGATTCGAGTACTCGACTGGCTTCTACATCAACCCGCTGTCACCCGAAGACGCGGCGAAGTTTTACAGGGGGGAATAAATTACGCAGCTGTAACAGAAATAGGAACCTGCGGTTGCGCGTGCTCGCTCTTGTGCTTCTTGCTCGTTGGAGTATAGGTGGCCATCGCAGTGAGGAAGTGCTGGGTGCCAACATTATAAGGCTCAACTCCTCCAACAATAATCTCTTTCCATCGATCGCGGTACACTTGCGTTACAAGCCCTTTCAGATCCGCGCCAGCGTATCCCTCCGTCCTCTCCGCAATCGTGCCAATGTCAAAGTCAGCGGACAGGTGGTCTCTTCTTCCCAGCTTGCCGAGGTACAAATCGAGAATCTGCTCCCTCCCTTTCTCGTCAGGAAGATCCACGAGATAAGAATGCTCGATTCTTCCGTGCCTGAGCATGGCCAGGTCGACGTCATCAAGCGTCGTGTTCATCGTGAGCAGCACATAGACTCCGCGCTCAGCAAGGTCATTGGCGCCCATCTGCTTCTTGAACTCGTTGACGACGCCCTGCATCCATTCCGGCGCGTCTTCCATGAGCAAGGAATCGCCCTCGTCAAGAACGATGACATAGGGAGCGTTTTTTCTTCCTCTATCAAAGAGGTGCTTGATGTTTTGCTCGGATTCGCCCATCCATTTGCTGAGAAGATCCCCTCCAGAGACTATAGAGAGATGCTCATGCCATCGTATCCCGTATTTCGGCTCAAGGATGGAGCGCGCGTAGGCGACGGCCATGCTCGTCTTTCCTGTTCCAGGATGTCCGTGGAAGACCGCGCTCCCCGTCGGTTCCACTCCTTGTTTGGCGGCGTCTTCTGCGTTGTTGATGACCGTCGCGTGGAACCGCAATTCGTCGCGCAAGGCGTCATACCCACGGATTTCGCTGAATGGATGCTTGGTGCGCACGAAGCGCAAATCTAGTGTAGCGGGAGTCGCTGCTTCCTCCTCTTTGCTGACAATCCCATGCGCGTAATCGGAAACCAGGGAGGGCAGTCTATCGCCGATAACCTCATCGATAGTCGCTAGCTCCTGCGTAAGCTCTCTTGTCCGTTTCCCCGCGATTTGTTGCACATGTCGCAAGAACAGGTGGTGGTCTTCGCGCATCACGTCGAGGAATTTCAGCGTAGTTTCAGCGTCTTGGGTTTGCATGTAGTAGGAGTCTGCAGCGGCATAGAGGATTCCTCTGCCTTTGACCGTGGAAAGGTCGGCGACAATCTCCTGGAGCTCCTTGCGCTTCTTGTGCCGATCCTCCTGTTCCTTTCTGAAAAGCGTTACTTGGTTCCACTGAACTCCTACTACGATGGCGCCGCCGATGGCACTGAACACCCCCACCATATAGACAAGGAAGGGCCAGCCGGCATAGTCATTGGAATATCTCTTTTCAAGCGCGCCAAGAGTCTTGTCGATGGATTCGAGACTTGGCTTGGCATCATCCTTTGGCTTCCCCCTAGAGTAGAGTCCTTTATCAGTTTCAAGGCGTTCCGCAAGCCCTTTGGCTTTAGGGTCGTTCTGGATGCTTGCGATAAGGCGAAGATGCCCGATATGAAGGTCAAGAATCCGCTCTGCTCTATTCTTCTCCTGCACATCACTTGAGGGCTTGTATCGCTCCTTCGCGTAAGCAGCGTCACTCGCGTCATTAAGGTAGTTAAGAAGAGTAATCGCCCATCTGGAGTCTGCTTCATCTTTTGGGGGGTGCTCTATGAGGATCTGCATCAGGCGCTTAAATTCCCATTTTTCCGGCGTCCCTTTTTCGAAGGACTTCCGAAGCGGCTCAAACAAGAGGTTCCACGTCTGATACGAATCAGGAAGCGCTTCAAGCGCCGCAGCGAGTGCCAAACTCTCAGCCTTGAGTTTTGATGTGGCTTCATCATATGCTTTCTTTTGGTCGGAAAGTTCAGGCTCGGGGAAGACTGGAGGGGGCGCATGAACAATCTTAGAGAGTTCGTCAAAAGCAGCTTTTGTTTCGCTGATAAGTCTCCGGGTGTTCTCATATTTAGGGGACTTGATTTCATCCTCTCTTTGTGAGCGATAGATCCCGGTAGCGATAGCCGCGCCAGTCACCGCAAAGAGCCCTGCGGCAGGCAGGAACGCCTTGACAAGCTTCCAGATGCGGTCTCCCGTGACCGTATAGGCCTTGGTCAGGGCCGACTGGACTTGCTGCTCTAATCCCATTACCCCTCAAGAATGGTTATTCATTTAAAAAGCATTCCGTCTCTCAAAGGGAATCTTTAATATCCACCCGAATATTCCTTAAGCTATGAAAAAGGCCTTAACCATAGCCGGCTCCGACTCCGGCGGCGGCGCTGGAATCCAAGCGGATTTGAAGACCTTCGCCGCTCTCGGCGTGCACGGCTCCTCTGCCATCACCGCGCTC
>JAGVXW010000022.1 GCA_018303575.1 Candidatus Woesearchaeota archaeon | reverse complement strand
CAGCCCGCTGAAAGCGCTCAACAATGACATTGAGAAGAATCTGAAGGAGCCGTTGGAAGAGATGAGGAAGCTCTCCCCAAAACTTGACATCCGTGTGGGAGTCAGGACAGGGGATACGACCGCCTATGAGCGCTCCAAGATGGCCAAGAAGCCGCCGCATATCCTCATCACTACCCCGGAAAGCCTGGCCATCATGCTCTCGGCCGAGAAGGCGCGGGAGCACCTCAGGAGCGTCCAATGGCTCATCATCGACGAAATCCACGCGCTAGCGGAAAACAAGCGCGGCACCCACCTCAGCCTCAGCGCGGAGCGCCTCCAAGCCTTGAGCCCAGGCCTCACCAGGGTCGGCCTGAGCGCCACGATTGCGCCTCTGGAAGACGTTGCGGGCTTCCTTGTGGGCTTTGAGGACGAAAAGCCGCGGCCCTGCAAGATCGCCAATGTCCAGTTCCTGAAGGAGATGGACCTGCAGGTGATGAGCCCGGTGTCGGATCTCATCGAATCCAGCCATGAGGTGATGCACCATTCCATGTACGCGCTCATCGATCAGCTTATCCAGCAGCATCAGACAACACTCATCTTCACCAACACGCGCGCGGGCACGGAGCGGGTTGTCCACCATTTGAAGGACAAGTTCCCCAAGAATTATTCCGAGAACATCGGCGCGCATCACGGCTCGCTGTCAAAAGACCTGCGCTTCAACATAGAAGAACGGCTGAGGAAGGGCGAGTTAAAGGTGGTTGTGTCTTCGACCTCGCTTGAGCTGGGCATTGACATCGGCTATATAGATCTCGTCATCCTGCTCGGAAGCCCAAAATCAGTGGCCAGGGCGCTCCAGAGGATTGGCAGATCAGGCCATCAGCTCCACGCGCTCACGAAGGGCAGGCTCGTTGTCCTCGATCGCGACGACCTTGTGGAATGCGCCGTGCTCCTGAAATCAGCCATAGAAAAGAAGATCGACCGCATCCATATCCCGAGGAACGCGCTTGACGTGCTGGCTCAGCAGATCTTCGGCATCGCCGTGGCCGAGCAGACGCAGATCGAGGCCCCCCTATCACGAGCTGAAAAGGAAGGATTTCAATGAAGTGATCGACTATCTTTCCGGGAAGTTCGTCTCTCTGGAAGACCGCCATGTCTACGCGAAAATCTGGGTGGATGAGCAAACAGGGATGGTAGGAAGGCGCGGCAAGCTTGCAAGATTGATTTACATGACGAATGTCGGCACCATCCCGGATGAGGCGCAGGTGCAAGTCAAGGTAGGCAGCCAGCTTGTGGGCACGATTGACGAGGGCTTCCTGGAGAGATTAAGGCCCGGAGACATCTTCGTGCTCGGCGGCCAGATCTACATGTTCAAGTTCTCCCGCGGCATGGTGGCCCAAGTCACCGCTTCCCCGGAGCGGCCTCCCACAGTGCCGCACTGGGTCTCGGAGCAGCTGCCGTTAAGCTTCGACCTCGCCAACGATATTGGCAGGTTCAGGAAGCTGATGAATGAGCGCTTCTGCTCCGGCAAAAGCAGGGAGGAGATCCTGAAGTTCATCCATGAATATCTGTATGTCGACCCCAAGGCCGCGGAGAGCATCTACCAGTATTTCTTCGAGCAGTTCTCCTTCGCCAAGATCCCGAGCAACACCCTGATTCTCGTTGAGCGCTACCAGAGAGAAGGGCTCTCCTACTCCATCTTCCATACGCTTTTCGGCAGGCGCGTCAACGACTGCCTGAGCCGGGCGTTGGCCTTCATCATCGGCCGCGTCCAGCATTGCGATGTAGAAATAGGCATCAACGACAACGGCTTTTATCTTGGCACCGAGAAGCACATGGATGTCAGGCGCGCGCTGGCCTTGCTGAAGACAGAGCAGTTTGAGAAGGTGCTGGCGGCAGCCATAGAAAAATCCGAGGTGTACAAGCGCCGCTTCCGCCATTGCGCGACCCGCGCCCTCATGATCCTGCGCAAGTACAAGGGCCACGAGAAGCGCGTCGGCAGGCAGCAAGTGAGCTCGATGCTCCTCAAGAACGCGCTGATGAGGATCTCGCCCGATTTCTGCATGCTCCGGGAGGCCAGGAGAGAAGTCCTTGAGGATCTCATGGACATCGGCAACGCAAAAAAGATTCTCAAGGACATCGAAGAGGGAAAAATCAAGGTCGAGGAGACGCAGACAAGGATGCCCTCTCCCTTCGCCTTCAACCTCGTCCTGCTCGGCTATACGGACTTGCTAAAGATAGAAGACAAGGTAGAGTTCCTCAGGAAGCTCCATCATGATGTCATGGCTCAAGTCTACCTCAAGAAAGGCAAGGAAGCCAAGAAAGAGTTCGATTATCACGCGCATTGGGAGGAGATGCGGAAGAAAGTGCGGGAGGAGCAGGAGGCGCTCCGCGACCGGATGAAGCAGCTGGTGCTCGCCCAAGAGCTAAGAAAAGACCTCAAGGAGGCGCTCTTCGACCTCATCGACGGCCATGGCGTGAATGAGCGGGTCGGCCATGATCTCGGCCAGCAGTGGAAGGAGTACAAGGAGACATGGCCCGAGGAGTTGTTCCGCTATATCTTTGACAGGTTCTAAATTTTCACTTGATAGTGGTATATAAACCATACATTTAAAAATGGCGCTATATCCCAAAAAGATATGCCAGACCAAACAACTCCGCATTTCCTTACCCTAGCACATGACAGGTACAGAAGGACGGTTATTAGGGCTGTAGCGGTTCATGAATGGGAAAGAGGCAGAAATCATATTCCGGGAAACGTGATGCTAGTAGGAGAAGACTGGGTATATCTTGCAAACCTAACATACACAGCAGGAGGAGAAGGTGTGTATATGCTCACGCCAGTAGAGCTTTATGGGATACAGCAAGCATGTGCGGTCCCCCAGATAGTAAGGGATATGAGACGCTTAAAATTTGGAAAAGGCGACATTTCTTTGATGCTGGAGGGAGAACAACGAATGAGGGAGGCCCGGGAATTAGGAGAGATCGTTGCAGAGGATGAATTTTCGTTCAGGATTCCCACTCCTGATGGGCAGATTACGGTCTATAGAATGGTGGACGCACAACATTGTATCAGGGATACAGATGTTCTGCCTGATGGAACCAGAATAGGAATTACGGAAATCAAAAGATAATCCGATTCCACTCCATTAGGTTGCTTCTACTCAAACAAAACCCGCCCCAATAAAGAAAATACAGGGGCGATTCTCCCCAAAACCAATAAAAAATCAAGAAGAAATGAGTTTCCTTACTTGAAGATGCCCGCCCACGTCCTTCTTGGCCGCGCTTTCCAGTCCACGTTGTGATACGCGTAGCTGACGATCAGCGGCAGCACGGTTGTGGCCTCAGCGTACACCATCTGCTCATAGACGGTCTGCACCTTCCCCCAGGAGCTGGCCTCTTTCAGGGTTGAGCTGGAGCACGCGCCGTCCCGGGCATCAGCGACAGTAATCTGGATCGCGTACTGGTGCATCGACACGTCCTTGCCCAGCACTTCAGCGCACACGACCGTGTCCTGGGCGAAGTTCTTTGGCACTCCGCCGCCGATCATGAGCAGTCCGCTAGTAGGGGCGCGCATCTTGATCTCTGTCAATTCCCGGAAATCCTTCACCGAATCAATGGAGACATGCTTGTCCGGATGCCTGCTCTGATGGAGCACCAGCCCGAAGCCGGCGCTGGAGTCTGAGAACGCGGGGCAGAAGACGGGAACCCCATGCTCAACCGCAAGCTGAACCAGGCTCTCCTTTTTCTTCGCATGCTTAATCAGGTATTTGCCCATCTCAGCGATGAACTCGCGGCTGGAATAAGGACGAGGCTCAAGCCCGTCGGCAATCTTGGCGATCGTCTTGTCGCACTCCTGCAAGTGTTCCTCGTCAATGAACGTGTCGTAAATCCGATCGATATACAAATCGCGCAGCTGGGAGTCATCCACAAAAGGAGTCCCCTTGTAATGCTTGAACCCGAGGGCCTCGAAAAAGTCCATGTCTACGATGCTGGCTCCGGTCGCGACAATCGCGTCCACCATGTTGCATTTCACCAAGTCAGCGTAGAGCTTCATGCACCCGCCGGCGCTCGTGCTTCCCGCAAGCGTCAAAATAACCGTGCAGTCCTTGTCCTTCAGCATCCTGCAGAAGATGTCCGCCGCCCTTGCCGTGTCGCGGCTCGTAAAGGACATATCTTTCATTGCATTGATGATAGGAGTGGAGTTAAACGATGTGATATCAATGTGCTTGACTTCTTCCTTCAATAGCTCCTTCTTGTTCATCTCTTGTCACCTTTGAATGTCAGAAGTCCGCATGCGCAATCTCCCCGCTTCAGCCCGGGCGGACTTCTGATCATGCTCAAAAACCACGTCACCATCTTTAGCTCGTGGTTTTTGACAAATCTGGCTGAGGAGGACGTATATTAACTTGGCGGCCAGAAAGTCAGGCGCCTTGTTGTGGGGATTCGGAGCGAGCTCGACAACATCAAAGCCGATGATCTTCTTGGCGGCCGAAACTTGTTTCAGCAGTCCCGTAACCTGTTTCCAGTCCATCCCGCCCGGCTCAGGAGTGCCGGTCGAGGGCATGATCGAAGGGTCAAAGGCGTCCAAATCAATGGTGATATAGACATTTTCAGTTAAGCAATCAATCGCACGCCGCTCCCAGCCTGGATTCTGGATGCTGTCCCAATGCGTTTGCTGCTCGCCTGACGATGTGCTGGATTTTGCAGTCACAGGCTCTGCGAAGAAGACATTTGTCAGATAAGGCTTTTCAGAAACGTCCATGCTGCGAATCCCCACCTGCACAACCGTTGCCACTTCCCTTGCCCGCGCCATGATGCACGCATGGTTGTATTTCGAGCCGAGATATTCAGGACGAAGATCGGAATGCGCGTCAATCTGCAGCACGCTCATTTGAGGATATTTCTTGGCGTGCGCGTAGATGGGACCCGCGCTAATAGAGTGCTCACCGCCCAGCGTCACGACGAATTTGTCGGCATCGAGCAGCTCCTTCACTCGTTTTTGCCCCTCCTTCACCATCGCTTCAGGGCTTCTGTTCTCAGTGACCGGCTCCACCGTGCAGATGCCGAGCTTGTACACTTCAGAATCGGTCTCGATGTCATACAGCTCCATGTTGGCGCTGGCCTCGAGGAGCGCCGCAGGCCCCTGATCCGCGCCCTTGCCCCAGGTGCTTGTCCCATCGTAGGGGATAGGCAAGACTGCGACGCGAGAAGAAGCAAAGGAAGAAAAGGCCTTCGGAAGGCCGCCGTAGTTCACCATCTTCAGACTTCCTTGATCACCGGATAGACATAATTGGTGAAGCACAGCGCTACGAGAGCGGTGCCGAACTTCTTGCGGGGCATGAAGCTCTGGACATGGACGTAGACATCCCGCATCTCAAACTGCTCGGAGAACCCATTATAATAGAGCTCGTTCAGGCTCGCGCGGAGCTCCGCCTTGATCTTCTGCTCCGAGAACGTGCCGTTGCGCTCGCAGACGAGGCCGCCATACTTTTGCCCGGTCTTCCGGTCGAACAGCCAGCCATAGATGATGCCCGCCGTCGCGCGCTCCCCGCTGCTCGAAGTCTGCTCGGAGACGATACTTTCCATCACGGCGCCGTGCGTCAATGTCGGGGGCCTTTCAATCTCCGTGGCGATGCCAGGAAGAATCGAGCTGTACGTCATGATGTTGCACATCTCGATGCCCGCATCTTTCAGCGCCAAATGATACGAACCCGCGTGCCGGGTGATGTCGCTCTCGCCTTTCCCTTTTGTCGCGAAAAAATCCTTGGGAACGCGCATGCCCATCAGTGTGTTTTGGACTTGGAAGTGGAGTTGCTTTTGCTTCATTTCAGCCCTCACACGCCGGGGGAGAGCCCAGTGTCAGAAATCGTCCGTTCATCGTGGGTGCTTCCTTGCGCATGTGGCCCTCGTCGGGGCCGCTCTTGATTTATTCCGTCAAAGGCAGTCGCATATTTAAATCTTTTTATTTTGGGGATTTTCAGTCGAGAAAAAGAAAAAAGTTTTTGAAAATTGTCAAGGGGGGCATTCAGTACGACGGAAGATAGGCCTCATCGTGATGCTCAAGGCCCTCGAAGACCACGCGCTTCTCGCGCTCATCAACAGAAAACAGGAGGACGAAACTCTTGTCGATATGCACTCGTTTGAGAAAATTGAGCGGCGCCTTCAAATTTTTGTAATGCTGCGGATTCTCAATGACTTCACTCATTTTTTTCTGAACGATTTCAAATTGACGGCGGTTGCGCTTTGCAAACTTATCAAGCGACTTTTGGAAAGAGGGAAGAACTTGGAGAAGGTAGCTCATTTTTTCATCTCATACCTCTTTCTAAAGTCACCCATAGAGCGGAACGCGATTGGCTTTTCGCGATGAACTTTCAGCATCTTCTCGATGAACTCCGGCCGGAGTTCGGGCTCGAGCAAGTCTTCACCGTAGTCCAAGACGACCTTTTCGATCGCCTCGCTCTTGTCTTTCAGGCTGAACTTCGCCTTGACGATGTTCAGCACGTGGTTGGCCTCTTCCGAGATCTGGATCATTGCTTGTACCATATATACACGAAATATATTCCATGTATATAAACTTTCCTGTGCAGAAGAAAGGACAGCTCCTTAATAAGTTCTCACTGGACATTTTCGGAAAGTTTCCGACAGATTTTTAAATATGCCCGGAAAAGGAAATGCCATGCACCGCATCAAGCCCTTCCTCATCATCGGCGCGTTCTGGCTGGCGCTCTTCCTCATCGTCGTCGCGAACTTCTCCGGCAACCTCGGGGTGTCAGCGCTGACGGGCTATGCCGTGAATGAGAACGGCACCGCCACGCCCATCGGCGTGCAGGGCATCATGATCCTCGTTCTCTTCTTCACGAACATCGTGACATTGTATTTCCTGGCGCGAGAGAAGCTGAAATGAATCCAGTTCTTGCGCTGGCCATCCCTCTTTTCATCTTGATGGACTTCATTGGCACGATTCCTGTCTTTATCTCCCTGACGCAAGGCGCAGGTCAAGGGAAGCGCATCCGTATCGCAATTTTCGCATCTTTGCTTGCGGGGGCAATTGTGCTCGTCTTCGCCTTAGGCGGGAATTTCATTCTCAGCTACTTCAGCATCTCCGTCGAGGCCATGAAAGTCGGAGGCGGCTTGCTTTTGCTCTATATCGCCTTTGAGATGATTCTCGCCGGCCAATCCGCATACAAGGAGGCCGACACCAAAAGAGGCGTCGTTGTCTCGCCTCTTGCCATTCCCATGCTCGCCGGCCCTGGAAGCATGTCCTTTGCCCTCCTTGCATTTTTGGGTGCCACGGGCTTGCAGAAAGTGAACATCATCCTCGCCATCGCGATAACATCAATCGCGGGGGCGGTTGTCCTCTCCCTTTCAACGACCATTCACAAATTCTGCGGCGAGGAATTCACGCGCGGACTTGAGAAAGTGACAGCCGTTATCATCAGCTTCATCGCCGTCGAGATGATCATGTCCGGCATCCGCGCCTATTTCTCGTTGGGGTGACGAAAGCCTTATATTGGCTCTCCGCTTTGCATTCCCATGATCCTCGCCATCACCGGCAATATCGGCTCAGGGAAAACCACGGCCGCTAGATTTTTCGCCCAGAGAGGATTCCAAATCATTGAAGCAGACAAAATCGGGCATGAGCTGTATCACAGGAATGACATCAAGGAACGAGTAATCAAGAGGTTTGGGAAAACAATTCTGACGAGGGGAAACGTTGATCGGAAGAAATTAAAGAAGATCGTTTTTTACGATCCGAATGAATTGAAGGCGCTGAATCGTATCATGCATCCAGCCATCTTGAAAGAGGTGAAAAAAAGAATTCAAAAGGCCAACGTTGTCATCGAAGGCGCATTGCTCATCGAGGCGGGATTCAAAGGATACGATAAACTCCTCGTTATCACCATCGATAGGAAAGAGCAGATGAAAAGAGTCCTGAAAAGGGGAAAATATAAAAGGAAAGAAGTGGAAACTATCCTCCGGGGGCAGATGCCGCAGGAGGAAAAGATGAAACACGCTGACATCATCATCGACAATTCGGGATCGAGGAAAGAACTCCTTAACAATCTGAGGAAGGTGCTCCCATGAAGATCGCCGTTATGCCCGGAAGCTTTGACCCCATCACGAATGGCCATCTCGACGTGCTGGAGCGCGCATTAAAGATCTTTGACAGAATCGTCATCGCGCTGGGAGAGAACCCAAAGAAGGAGTATCTGTTCAGCGTCGAGGAGCGCAAGCGGATGATTCGGGAAGCGACAAAAGGAATGCCGATCGAGGTCGATCATTTCTCCGGCCTGTTGACGGAGTTCGCGAAGAAGAAGGGCGCCGGCGCCATCGTCAAGGGCCTGCGCGCGGTCTCTGATTTTGAATACGAGTTCCAGGCCGCTCTCATGAACCGGAAGCTCAATCCGGATATCGAGACGGTCTTTGTCATGACCCGCGGCATGTACTGCTTCCTCAGCTCCTCCATCGCCAAGGAAGTGGCTTCGCTCGGCGGCAAGCTCAACGGCCTGGTGCCCAAGCATGTAGAAAAGGCGCTCCGGAACAAATACAGGTAAGATGGAGCTCCTTCCTGGCTTCAGGACTATCGGCTGCGCGCTTCTCTTCAGGAAAACGCTTGTGCTCTCCGACCTCCATCTGGGCTATGAGAAAGCGCTGGGCGCCGGCACCGGCTTCATCAGCCGCTTCCAGTTCGACGAGCTCATCCGGGAGCTGGACTGGGTGTTCCGGGTCGCGGGAAAGCTGGATGCGATCGTCCTCAACGGCGACATCAAGCACGAGTTCGGCACGATAGAGGAGAGGGAATGGAGATACGTGCTCCGGTTCCTGGATTATCTCCAAAAACATGCGAAGCGCATCATCCTCATCAAGGGCAACCACGACACCTTGCTCAAACCGATAGCAGAGAAGAGATCCTATCCTTTGGAACCCTTCGTGCTCCTCCATGATGTCCTCATAACTCATGGTGATGAAATAACGAATGAGTTCAAAAAAGCGGCGAAAAAAGCGAAAACCATCGTGATCGGCCACGAGCACCCTGCCGTGACGCTGAGGAAGGGCTCACGTTCGGAGACCTTCAAGTGCTTCCTCGCCGGAAAATGGAAAAGGAACAAGATGATCGTCCTGCCATCTGCCAATCCGCTGACGCAGGGCACCGATATCCTGAGCAGCGGCCGCCTCAGCCCCTTCCTCGGCTCCCTTTCATCCTTCCGGGCGTTTCTCGTAGGGGAAGAAGGAGTCTATGACTTCGGGAAGGTGAGCAATCTCGCAAGGGCTCAGCGGTGGTAAAGCGCTCCCAGCAAATCAGATTTCGTGATGATCCCCCCAATTCTCCCTTGCCTGCTCACGAGCACCATCTGGAAGTGCTGCAGCAAGGACGAGAAGCTTGACAAGGGCGAACCCGCGTCAACGGTCGGCGGAGCCGGGGACATCACTTCCTCTACCCTGCCTTTTTTGCCGTCAAGCAGCGCGGAAAGGATCGTGGCCTCGCTGACCATGCCCACAACCTTGTGGGAATCGATAACCGGAAGCTGGGAAAATCCATGTTTCTTGAGCTTCTCGACAGCTTCCTTGACGCTCGCAGCCGGCGGAATGGAGACAATGCCCGCATGCATCACCTGGGCCGCGGTCTGCTCCCGCGTGTGGCTCAGCTCCCGCAGCGCTCCGAAGAGCTTCTGCGCGTTGGAATAGGCAGGGTCGAGCGCTCCCGCCTCCACTTTCGCGATGAGGCTCTGGCTCACGCCCGCATGCTTCGCCAGCTCGCCCTGGGTCAGGCCAAGCTGCTTCCGTATGATTTTAATCTCGCGGAGATCCATAACAAAGAATAATCAGGGCTTGTTTTTATGCTTTATGGAATTGTGAAGTAAAGTTTCCAACTCCACAGTCCACCATATGTTGACGGCGGCTGGACGGGCAACGAACGCGTTGCCCTATGCGGCCACCCAAAGGGCATACTCACTGGCGTTCGTAGATTCTTGGCTTCGCCTGCGAACCTTCCCCGGCCGTGTCAAAAACCAACAGACAGCTGACCCGGTTTTTGAGCAT
>JAGVXW010000021.1 GCA_018303575.1 Candidatus Woesearchaeota archaeon | reverse complement strand
GTACCGCCTTTTCCTGGAAAATGATGACTTCAACAGCACACCCTATGTCAGGAGCGCGAATGGCAACTATGTTCTGCGGCCCGTGATTTCAGGCCTGGCAAATTATTCCACAGACAACCAAAGCTCCTCCATCAACTGGACGTGCGACCAGCTGTGCAATTATACTCTAAGATGGTACAACAATTCCGCCCGAACATCTGCGTATCTTCTTGGGACGGTCTCCAATAGCAGCTTCGCGGCATCGGGATGGGTTCGCATCTCTGGTTTGCTGAACTCCACGCCCCATTACCTCAGCCTGGACGTGGCGGGAGTCGGCGGCCTCAACCGCTCCAATACAACATTCAGCTTCACGACGCGGAAGAACTATGCAAATGAGGCGCAGGGCGACCAGATCCTGGTGCAGGCGGTCCAGAACGCCCTCCTTTCAAGCTATACGCTCTACTCTGAGCACCAGGCATATGTAAGCTATGCGCCCGCAAGCCAGCTTTTAGCGCGCTTCGACCAGGTCGCGACAAAAGGCAACAAGACCTGGGCGCTCAATTACGGCACGATGGCAGACACGTTTACGGGCATGCAGAATATAACTCCGGTTTTCTATGTGCTTGAGCTTGTGAACAGGACTTCCGATAATCTCCTGTTTGACGTTGAATCGTTTATCAATCAGACGAAATAATAAGTTTGAAAAATAAGTAGATTATCCCAGAAGTGATCAAAAGAGAGAACCACATGGAAATCCTCCACAGGAAGACCTTGTTGATCATCGCCGCGGCTTTCGCCCTCTTCGCCCTCTTCCTCTTTGGAATGAGCGGCCTTGGTGTGATTCTTCTCTCCGGAATCGTCTTTATTTTGCCTGTCTATCTTATCCTGGATAACTTTGAACTTTCGTTAACAGAAAAAGTCTTCTTCAGCTTATTCCTGGGACTGGTGCTCGTCCCTGTGCCCGTCTATTGGCTCGGGACTTTCCTCTCGTTCAGGCTCTCGATCGCCCTCAGCTTCCTTCTTCTTCTCGGCCTTGGGCTTCTTCTGAGAAAAGTAAAAAGCGGCAAGCATCACGAGCAGGGGAATGAGCCAGACGTGCCATCTGACGTTGAGGCCAAGCAGCCCTAAGTAATAGCTTGAGATGCCAAGAACCGCTCCCGCGAGAAGCGAGCCGAGGATGATCTTCTCGATGAACGGCCACTGTTTCCTTCTGAATATGAGATATCCGGGAAGGAGGAACATCCAGAAGATGGAAAGTGTTGTGCGGAAGATAACAAGAAGGGTGTCTTTATAGAACGCAATCTTCAAAATAAGGAGAAGCGTAACCAGAAGGATTCCCCAATCCAAAAGCTCCTTCTTAGCTTCCAACGTACACCCCCTCCTGAGGCAGGCAGTCCCTGCCCGGTTCGCTGTTCTGGAGGATCATCGCGGCATCATTGCTGAAAACAGGAGTGATCCACGGATTCTTGAGCAGAAGCTGGGCGGCAATCTGGTTGTACTGCGCGAACATCGGCTGGTTTGAAACCTTATCTAAGATCACATATTCAAAGGAACAGAGATCCATCGGCTTGTGATACTCGTCTTTTGGAACTTCAAGCGCGCGATAGCCGAAGTCAAAGAGCCCCTTCCTGTACGCGTAATAGACGCCGTGATGGTCGCCTAATAACCTAGTGACATACTGGCGCTTCACGGTCGCGTTCTGGACAGCGGCAATGTAATCTTGCTGGAGCACCATGTAGGGGACGTGCTGGCCGTTCCTCAGCACAGCATTCTGGCCGTAGATGTCGCCGTAGAAGAAATAGGCCCTGCCTTCGGGCAGCCCCTTCAGGGCCTCGAACATCTCCCAATGATAGGGGTTCATGATGCCCTGCGACTCCGCCTTCGCCATCTTCGGAAGCCCCGGGGCCCCGAAGACAATGACAATGGCCAGGAGCACGGCTATCCCCGAACTGGCGATTTTAGGGAGCTTCACAAGCGAGAGGAGATAGCCGAGGCCAAGAGCTGCCGCGATCCCAAGATAGACCGGCCAGAACTGGCGGAGCTGGAAGGCGCGGACGTCGAAACCTATGTAATTTGTGAATCCGGCCAAAAGCAGGATCAGGCTCAGAATTCCCACCTCTCTCCATTCTTTTTTGAAGACGCTTATTCCCATTCCCAGAATAAAAAGGAGGGAAAGGATTCCCAAGGAAAAGAGGCTGACAACCGGCGTATTGCCCCAATCAGCCACCACCGAAAACCGGAAGGGCTGCGCCTTCGCCCAGGTGAAATAAAAGATGATGAGATACCAGAGGGAAATGAGGAGAAAGAGGACTCCTGTTTTCACCGCTTCAATCCAGTCTTCCTTCCTGAATTCTTTCTTAAAAAGACGATAGATTATGAGCGCGCCCCAAAACAAAACTACGAAGATGAGCTCTGACGTGTGCGTGAGCGCTATCGCGGAAAGCGCTATCGCCGAGATCCAGAATCTCTGCTTTGTAAGGATGCTCCAGGCGAACAGGAGCAAGAAGGCCTGGCTCAACAAGGAAGGCCAGCTGCCCCAGGTGAAGCCGACGAGGGAAGCTATTGAAAAAAGAAGCAGACAGAACGGAAGGACGAGAACAGCGTGGGCGGTGTACCTTTTCGCGATCACGTAGACCGCGAGGGACGCAAGCAGGGCGAAGAGGAAGACAATGAGATAGGTTGAGTCATACGTCTCCAGGCCTGAGCCGTATGAGAGCGCCACCCCAAGATGATAGAGTATAGGCGGATAGAAGCCGACATTGTCCGTGTAGCCGGCCACGATCCACGGCGCTTCCATCCTGTAAGAGCCCATCACCTTGATGGATTCCGCCCTGACTTGGTGCTGGAAGGTGTCCGAGGCCTGATAGCTGTATGGGAACGGATGAGCGAGCTGGTGGCCCCAAAGGTTGCCGAGGCCGTAAAAGAGGAACAGGAAGACGAAGACTGCTATGACGATTTCATCCGCGCGGAGCTTCATGTGAACCTGAATCTCACCAGGTGCCAGGCGGCCTTGACGCCGTCCCTCCAGGTGATCTTCTTGCCTTCCTCGAAAGGTCTGCTCTTGTAGGTGATCGGGACCTCGAGGATGCTGAACCCAGCTTTCCGGATTTTTGCGGTGATTTCCGGCTCGAAGTCGAACCTTTTCGCTTTCAGGTCGAGCTTCTCCAGGACTTCCCTTGTGAACACTTTGTAGCACGTTTCCATGTCCGAGATCTTCTGGCCATACAGCACGGAAGTGAGGAGGCTTAAGAACTTGTTGCCGAGATAATAGAACTGATAGCGGGCGTGATGGGGATGGAGGAAGCGGGAACCGTAGACGACTTTGGCCTTGCCTCCAATAATGGGCTTTAGCAATTCGGGATACTCCTTCGGATCATACTCGAGATCCGCGTCCTGGATGAGCAGGATGTCGCCCGTCGCCTGCCTCAATCCCGTTCTCAAGGCAGCGCCTTTTCCTTGGTTCTTCTCGTGGAAGATGACTGTCGCGCCTTTCGCGTTCTTTAAAAGATCGCGCGTGCCGTCTGTGGAGCCATCGTCCACGATGATGAGTTCTTTTTCCAGCCCGAGCACCGGTTGCTTCCTCACGATAGCGAGGACTTTGAGGATCGTGGCCTTCTCGTTGAATGCCGGGATGATGATGGAGAGCTTCATGCGCGAATGTGGCTCGGCGCCTCTTATAAAACTTGCCCCATACATTAAAATATTCTTTTCGAGTCCCTTTGGGTATGAGCACTGTCACACTGAGCCATGAACAGCTTGCGCAGATCCGCGCACGCGCCTCCCTTGAAGACGCGATCCATGAGGCAGCAGAGGCCTTCGCGGTCGGGGGGCATCACTCTATTACCCTTGATGATCTCGCGTCCGCGACACAAACTGAGCGAAGCACAATTTGGCTTCGCCTCAAAGCCTTCTATGGAGCAGAGGCTGGGGAAAGGTCCACCGAACGGAGCAAAGTCAGTACGATCCAAATCCTCCGGGAGAAAACCGGGAATTACTTAGGGAACCTCCCCGTCGCGCTCGAGTGTTGGCCAAAAGCGGCGCCAAGCGAGGCAGACTGGCGGCACAGCCATCGCCTTCCGCTGGAAATAGACCGGGAAACAGCGCAGCTCCTTGGCATCCTGTTCAGCAAGGGCGTCCTCTACAAATCATCCAAAGATATGCGCTATTCAAATGTCCTTTTTGTATTAGGAAGGAAAGATGACACCGCCTTCTTTGAAACGCGCCTTGCGCCTCTTCTCGAACAAGCTTTCGGCATGCGGGCACGCGTGGAGTATCAGGAAGTCACAGCCAGTCCCAGCTTCCCCCTTAAGGGCCCTTCCTACATCCGCCCGAGGATAACGGTCGACTCGGCCGTCGCCTGCACGTGGCTTGCCTACGACCTTGGCTTTGCAGAACAGGGGCGCCTGAGCGTCGTTGTTCCTGGCCTTACTTGGGATGACAAGATTGCGCGAAAAGGATTCATAGAAGGCGTGATCGCGGCAAGCCTCTCCATCCGCAGATCCGGGAACAGCAGCTTCCAATTCAGCGAACCGCGCTCCGGCGCCGTCTTGGCCAGCATTCTCGGGCGCTGCGGCATTCCTTACACTGAGTCCAGGAGGCCGGGCCAGCAGCAGAATCTCTATTTAGGCAGGCCGACCACCCGAAGAATCCTCGGCGAATATGCCCTCCTTAACCCCCGGCATCAACCTTTTGCCCGCCCACAATCTTTATAAGGTTTCCGAGGACCCTTGAGACATGCATGTCACTATCATCAACCCGAACATCGTCTCGCAGAAGGGGGATTTCTTCGGCACCGGGATCCCCTACATGCCCTTCATCCCCGCCGTCTTGGCTGGCTATCTTCGGGAGAAGCATGACGCGCAAGTCATTGACGCCTTCGGGCTGAATCCGAGACGGATCACGCATCAGGACGGATTTGTGATCCAAGGGATTTCGGTTGACGAGATCCTGAAAAGAGTCCCGGAGCACACGGATCTTATCTGCATCTTCGCGGGCCATGTCGTGGAGCACAACCGCATCATGGCCTTCCTCGAGGCGTTCAGGAAAGCGCGGAAAGCGCCTGTCGCGGTGGTCGAGAACGCCCAAGCGGTCACCGCGTATTCTTTGCGGAGAGCAAAGGACGAGTTTTTCAAGGCAGGAGCGGATTTCCTTGTCCTTGGCGATCCGGAATATCGGGTTGAGGCGATTTTGCGTCATCTCAAGGATGAAAAATTCGAGGATATTGACGGCATCCTCTTCAAAAAGGATGGGAAAATCACGGAGAATACCTCTAAAGGAGAGATTACAGACCTGGACGCCCTTCCCTTCCCTGCCTGGGACCTGTTCCCGCTTGAGAACTATTGGAAACTCGGCTACAGCCACGCGCCGTTTCAGGGAAAATACATCGCGCTGCTGACCTCGAGAGGCTGCCCGCTCGTCTGCAAGTTCTGCGTCGTGCCGGCGACGAATAAAAAAAGATGGAACGCGCGCTCCGCCGAGCATGTTGTCGCAGAGATGAAGCACTGGATTGGGAAGCTTGGCATCCGCGATTTCCACATCGAGGACTTGAACCCGACAACGGATAGGATGCGGATGAAGAAAATATGCAGACTCATCATCGAGCAGAAGCTCGACATCAAATTCAAGTTCGCTTCAGGCACGAAGATCGAGACGATTGACGAGGAGGAGATGCGGCTTCTCGGGCAGGCAGGATGCGATTATCTCTCCTTCTCTCCGGAATCCGGGAGCCCCGCGGTGCTGAAGCTCATGAACAAGCAGTTCAACCATGCATATGCAATCAGGATGACAAAGTTGATGCAAAAGCTCGGCATCAAGAGCCAGGCCTGCTTCGTCCTCGGCTTTCCTGGAGAAACTGATGGGGATTTGAAGCAGACGAAGAAATATGCTTTGGTGCTGGCCAGAGCCGGCGTTGACGAGATCGCGATGTTCATCATGACCCCCGTGCCAGGATCCGAGCCCTTTGAAAACAGCATGAATACGCCGCAAGACCTCTCAAAATTAACGTTCAGCCCGACGTGGAGTGCGAATTACAAGAAGCTCAACAGCTTCCGCATGCGGCTCTATCCTCGCTTCATGCTGACAAAACTCCTTTTCCACCCTTTGAAAACATTAAAGGAGCCATTTAGGATGCTGACAGGGAAATTCGACACGAAGATGGAGATGACTCTCTATCGAGTGCTGAAGACGCAGGTGCTCGGATGAAGCTTTCTATCCTGATCCCCGCTTACAACGAGTCCAAGACCATCACTGAACTGATCGAACGCGTCAAAAAAGTCGATACTGGAGAAGTGAAGAAAGAAATCATCGTCATCGATGACGGCAGCAAGGACAACACAAGGGAAATCGTCAAAAACATCAAGGATATCAAGCTCATTGCCCAACCGAAAAACATGGGCAAGGGCATGGCGATCAGGACCGGCATCAGCCATGCCACTGGCGATATCATTATTATCCAGGATGCTGATTTGGAATACGAACCCAATGATTATTACAAGCTCATCACCCCTATCCTGAAAGGAGAAGCCAAAGTTGTTTATGGCTCCCGGGTTTTGCACCAGCGACAAAGGGAGCGGAACGAAGAATTCCTTAAGGGGAAGCACTTGCGCGCCTATCAAGCGTTCTATCTCGGCGGCCGCGTTCTCACGTTGCTCGCCAACCTGCTCTATGGCGCGAACATCACGGACGAGCCGACCTGCTATAAAGTATTCGACGCCAAGCTGCTGAAGAGCATTCCTTTGAACTGCACAGGCTTCGAGTTCTGCCCCGAAATCACGGCGAAAATCGCGAAGCGCGGCATCAGGATTATGGAGCTGCCCACCCCTTATTATCCCCGCTCCTTCGAAGAGGGGAAAAAGATTAAATATAAGGACGGAGTCATCGCAATCTGGACTCTGCTGAAATACCGCTTTGTCGATTAGGGGGATTTTCATGAAAATTCGCGAACAAATGGAGCATGTTCCCTGCAACCTGTGCGGCGCTGACGATTATACTGTCATTTACGAGGCCAAATACGACCCTGAGACAGAACAGGACCTTGTGGAGAAGTTCAAGAGCTCCGGCGATGAGCTGCTCATCGACCAGGTTGTCAAATGCAAGCGCTGCGGCTTGATCTACACCAACCCCCGGCTCAACCAGGATCTCATCTTCAAGGGCTACAGCATGGGAGAGGATCCCACGTTCGTGTCGCAAGCAAAAGGCAGGGAGATCACCTTCGCCCGAAGCCTGAACTACATCGAAAAGCACGCGAAAAAAGGGAAGATCCTCGACATCGGCACTGCGGGAGGCACTTTCCTGCACGTCGCGAAGCAGCGCGGCTGGGAAGTCTACGGCCTCGAGCCCAACAAATGGCTATGCGACTGGGGGAAAAAGCGACAATTTCTTTGACGTCGTAACCTTGTACGATGTGCTGGAGCACATGGGCGACCCCAAAAGGACGCTCCAGGAGTGCAACCGCATCCTCAAGCCCGGTGGAATATTGGTGGTGAACTATCCTGATATCGGCAGCTGGCTTTCCAGGCTGATGCGCAGGAGATGGATCTTCCTCCTGAGCGTTCACATCTATTACTTCACGCGGCCAACTATCAAAGCCATGCTTGCCAAGACCGGATTCAAGGTTGAGGTGGTCAAGCCCCATATCCAGACGCTGAGCTTAGGCTATTTGATCTACCGTATGGAGGCGTACAGCAAGCTCCTGCATAAAACAAGCAAGCCCGTGGTGAAGGCCCTGCGCATGAACAATCTGCAGGTGCCGTACTGGCTGGGGCAGACTTTCGTGCTCGCCAGGAAACCATGAAACATTTCGTGATCCTCGGCGCCGGCATCTCCGGGCTCGCGATGGGGCACTATCTCGCGACGCGCGGCCAGAAAGTCACGATCCTTGAGAAAGGCAACAAGATCGGCGGCCATGCCTCAAGCTTCCACCACAACGGCTTCACGCTCGACTATGGGCCGCACAAGCTCTACTCCCAGCTGGACGGCATCATACCCTTCATCAAGGAGACGCTGGGCGAAGACACGCTTGAGGTGAAGAAGCTCAACAGCCTCTATCTTCTCGGAAAATACTTTTCGTTCCCCCTCAATCTGGGGAATATTTTCCGCAATATCTCTCCAAAAACAATAGGAGGCGGGCTTTCAGTCGGATTTTCCGCCCTTCCAACGTTCTTCTCAGGGAAAAAGGAGCCGGAGAATTTCGAGGAGTATTTCATCAGGGGCTTCGGAAAGGAAGGGTATCATCTCATCTTCGAAGGATACGCAAAGAAAGTGTGGGGGCATCCCCGGGAGCTGTCCCCTGAGCTGGCAAGGAAGAGGGTGCCTGTGCAAAGCATCCCGCATCTCATCAGCCAGCATTTTTCGCACCATGAAAAGAAGAAGGTGAGCGCGGAATTCTTTTATTATCCCAAGCATGGGCTGATCGAGCTTTCTGAAAAGCTGGCCCAAAGCATCACGGCGCATGGCGGCGAGATCCTGCTGGAGCATCCCGCGGAGAAGATCCAGCGCAGGGGCAATGAAATCGTTTCTGTTGTAGCCAAGGGGAAGCATTTCATGGCCGACGAATTTGTCTCCACGCTCCATCTCATTGATCTGGTTAGTTTCATCACGCCAGCGCTTGGTGCCAAGCTTGTGGAGGCGTCCCAAAACTTAAAACACAGCTCCCTCAGGCTTTGCTATGTTTTCCTCAATAAGCCACGCGCGATGAAGGATGCCTGGATATTCTTCCCTTCCGCGGACATCATCTTCAACCGGATCTCGGAGCAGAAAGCTTTCTCGCCCTTCACCTGCCCCGAGGACAAGACCGTGCTGATGGCCGAGGTGACGGTGCCTCCGGGCAGCGAGATCGAGCATTGGACGAAGGAGCAGGTTTTTGAGCGCGTCAAGAACGATCTCGTCAAAGTCGGCCTCATCAAGGAGCATGAGATCTTCGACCACCTGGTGCTGGGCGAGAAGCGGATCTATCCCGTGTATGACCTGGCGTACAGCAAGAATCTCGGCATGGTGACCAATAGTATCAACCAGATCTCAAATCTTGTCACGATCGGCAGGCCCGGGCTGTTCAATTACAACAACATGGACCACTGCATCGACATGGCGTTCTGCGTCGGGGAGGCGCTGCTCAAAGGAGAGGTCAAGGGGAAGTGGCCGGAGCTTGCGGCGAGATTTGAGGAGTATCGGATTGTGGATTAGGGATGCCTTTTCTCGTAGTCATCGAAATAGGCCAGTCTGAGCTTGTCCACCTGATTCATTATAGGTATCAGCACCTCTCTCTCCTTGAGCAGATCCAGCCTTTCACCTATCCAGGTGATCCACACCGGGTTTCCTGATCTCCTTACCTGAAGGCGGATCTCCCGAAGCACCACTTTCCAATTGAGCGATTTCTTCGCCAAAGCCACGCAATCATCAATGTCTCCGGGCCTTTCCGTGAATGTCTTTAGGATAAACACATCCTCAAGAGAGCAAGCGCTTAGGGTCACCTTCTTGAGCCTGAGAACCTCGGTTCCTCTTTTCTTCATCGATTCCGTCAATGAGAATCCGCCACATACTTTTTTCTGGAAGAGGTCGATCCTGAGTTCCCCCCTTATGAGTATCTGGCTCAAATCCGCCTTTCCCTGCCATCTCACCACCGGCATGCCGCTTCTGAAACCGCTTTTCCTCAAAACGCTTTCGACCTCCCCAAATTCCCTTCTCGTCTCAACAATCAGATCTATATCTTTCGTGGCGGTCTTCAGCTTCTGGAACAGCATCATGCCACCGCCGATAAGATACAGATGCACCGGGATCTCCAGCAGTTTGTCCACCTCATCCATGAACTCCGTTATCTGGCTAAAGTTCGATATCATAGATCTCGGCCTTCTCCTTCATCTCATCGAGCGTCGGATACCGCGCGACCTTTTGGCCGGCAAGCACGCTTCCAATCTTGTTTAGGAAATCATGCTTGATCTTTTTTAGTTTTGGCTTATACTTTATATAAAACAAAGCCACATACATTAGGTTGCTGACGGTCTTCTCTTTTTCCGTGACCGCCAATGCGTGCCTCAGGACTTCCTGCCGTGAAAGCTCTTTTTTTGGAAGATAATAGAAGGGATAAGGGACGAGCAGTTTTATTCCGAACCGTTCAAAAGCGGAGAATGCCGTCAACGCCGCGTCCACCTCTTTCTCAGACGAAAAGACGATCTCCCTCTCATTTTTGAAATAGATTATCGCGCCCGGCGGGGCTCTCCTGTCGGACGCTGCTTCATATCTCATCGCCTCCTCCAGAAACGCCTTCGCTTCGGGCCAAATCGCGTCGTTCAGCGCATATTCGCCGTCAACAATCGCGATAAAGCTCATGCTTTTTGCCGATTGCAGCTTATGGTATACCATGCTTGGCCGTATTCCCGTCGCCCTCGCAATCTCCTTCACCGTTTTCGGGACAAGACTAGCGCAGAATACCGCGATTCCGCTGTCAGAAAGCGGCTGTATAACGGCTGGAAACCTCGCCAGGAGCTGCAGGAGTAGCGAAACATGCGTTGAATTGACCGCGAGTATCATCCCCTCTTTCAATGTTAGGAAGTCTTTTTGGCCCAGGCGCTGAACTGTCCTGTAGATCTGGCTCCTGTCCCGATTCAGCGCTTCGGCTATCCCAGCCAGCCCGTCATTGCCCTTCGCCAGCTGTTCCAGGATCTTCAATTCCGCTTTTGAGAGCCGCATGATTACAATAGAATACAATTTATTTATAAATCTTTTGTATCTTGTTGTAAAATATTAGTGTCAAGCCTTCCTCTCTCAATCTCGTTCTCAAGACGCGGCTTGCTCCTACCTCGTTTCAGCCAGAAAAAATATCCTATCATCCCTAACAAGGTGAGGACGCTGATGAGCGTGCCCCTCAGGAAGCTCTTTGGCTTGTACTTGAAAACGAGATCTCCCTGCTGGCCGTCGAGATACACCGCTGAGTTGATGCCGTTCGCCCTCACGATAGGAAGAGTCTTCCCATCGATTTTCGGATTCCAGCCTTCAAATAAGAAGAACTTCTCGGCCAGGACAAGGAAGCCCTTTTCCCCTTTCAGTCGCAGCGTCCGCGAGTTGTCCGTGTATTTTGTTATCGGGATCTCCTTGACTTGAGAATAGGATTTGGAGAATCCGGTGAGGATAGCGGAAAGCTCCTCTTGGGAGACATCCTGCTGGCCATTGAAGATGTCCGGCAAGACAAGGCCCCCTTTGTCCGCGGAACTCTTGAGGCGCTGCGCGGCTGTCGGTGAAGGAGTTTCTGTCAGGATGATTGCGTTAAAGCGACTTAGCTCTTCGCTGGAGATATCATCCATCGAGCCCTCATGCATGATTATGGCGGCATCAACAGGGCTGAAGTCAGGATGCAGGAGCAGCGTGTAGGCGATGCCCCTGACGCGATCAGGCGGGCCTGCGACGAGGATGCCATTCGAAGCGAGATACGCTCTCGGCAGAACTTGCTCATTCTCATAGAGATAGGGGCCATCCAGGGCGCCGCCGTCCATCGGGTTCTGCCAGCAGGTCTCGCACGGCGGGAAGGTTTTCACCAGCTTCAGGCCGGAAACGTTGAGCGGAGCATCTTCGAAGAAATACTTTGTGTTGAGCATGCCCTTCAATCTTGCTGGATCCTGATACGCGACCGAGAGATAGACATTGAAGTATTCCGGGATCCAGACGCTGAAGCAGCCATACAATGGCTCAAGGCCATGATAGGAAAGATGGTTGAGGGCGATGCCGCAAATCGAGCTGTGGCTGAAATGGTTGACCCTGAAAATCCCTTCCTGCTGGCCGAGATACTGCATCATCTGGTTGGCGTCGAGCTCCTCCCGGAAGTCATACCTGCTCCAGTCATTCGGCTCCATCACCTTGCCCGGCTTGAGGATCCTGCTCTCGATGAAGCCCAGCTCGATGACAATGAGGAGCGCAACAAGCCAATAGAGACCCAACACAACGGTTTTTCTCACATTCTTCTCCTTGAGTTTCTCAAAGAGATACGAAGCTCCAAATCCGGCTAGGGCGGCGGCCGCAAACTGCAGGATATACGCGGCTCTCGCGACATGGTGGAGCTTGTCCATACCCGGCACGAACTTGTAGAAAGGATACAGGAACGGCTTGAAACCGACCGTGAACAGGATCGCGATGACAAGGATGACCCAGAACGTGAGCACAGGTCGGCGCCTGATTCGCGGAAGCGTGAGCAAGAGGAGGAGCAGGCCAATAAGGCCGATGGTGGTGCCGACATCAAAGCGGGTCAGGTAGGGGGTGACAAACATCTGGAAAAAGTCTCCCGGATTCTCGATCTCGATATGCTGGCCTCTCCAGCTGTCGAAGTCGAAGCCCTGGCTCTTGCTGGAGACTTCGCCGAATTCAGTAAGGGGAAGCAGCTTCATCGCGAACAGGCCGAGGAACGCCACTCCGATGACAGCGCCAACAATTCCAAGACGGAGAACCCTTTTCTGCGGCTGCTTCCCGATGAGATAGACGAGGCCGAGGCCGAGGAACATCAGGATCATGAAGAGTGCATAATCGATTCCCCCGGTGTGGAACTGGAAGGTGAGAAAGAGGGCGGCGAGCAGGGCGTCAGCGATCGCTTGCTTCATCCCTTTGTCGTCATAGAGCGCAAGATAGGCGAACAGGAAGACTAGGGGCGTGAAGATAATCGTCGTCTGCCTCGTGAACCAGGAGAGCGTGAGGATCAGACCCTGGCCGGAGAACATGAAGACGAGCGCCGAGATGAACGCGAATCTCGGCTCCACTTTGAGCCGGAGCATGAGATAATACATCGCCAGGCCGGCAATCAGGACATTGAGCAGGGTCCCTAGGTTGATGAGGAGCTGGGTATTGTTGTAGAGGAGCCAGGCAAGCACGACGATGTGGGGCGCGGTGATGACCTGCGGCTGCGCGAAGAAGGGGGTGCCGCCGAAAATCTGATTCGTCCAGAGCGGGAACTCGCCTTGCCTCAACTGCTGGCCGAGCTCCTGCAGATTGATGTATTCATAGCCGAGAATATCGTGCTTGGCGTAGATCTTATTCGGCTCGAGGACAAGTTTATAATGGACAACCAGGATGGAAAGGAGGATGAGGAGGCAAAAGAAGATATGCGTCCTATTGCGCTGCAGCCATTCCTTCATGAACCTCACCTCTCTTTTGTCTCAGTCTCCAGAGTAAAAATGCGATGACGATGATTGAAAAAAGCGTGATGATCCGGCCCCAGAATACAGAGCGGGGGGCGTAGGTGAACACCACCGTGCCTTCTGCACCGTCGAGTCTGACTGTGGTGAGCATCTCGTTCGCTGCCAAGAGCTCTTTTTCCCCTGTCGCGCCCTTCACGTCCCAGCCTTTGTACTGGCTATAGAGTTCGCTGAGCATGAGCCAGCCTTCGCCTTCCACGTCAATCTCCTTCCTGCTGAAGCTTAGTGTCATAATGCCGGAATCATTCACCGCCTTTCCTTGCGGGAAGCTGGTGAAGTACGCCTCGATCTCCTCTCCCGAGACCTCTGTCTTGCCCGCGAAGACATCCGGGAGCACCTTTCCTCCTTTCTTCACGAAGTCCTGGAGCCGGGCGAGCTGCTCCTGGCTGGGCTGGGAGACGAGGAGCACGGCGTCAACCTCGCTGATGTCAGCGTCTTTCAGGAACACGATTTTCCAGGGGTCGAAGGCCGCCGAGAGCATGAGACTGTACGTAGCCTGCGTCACGGCCTGCGGCTCTCCCAGGACGAGGACAGCGCGCTCCACGACCCAGGCCCTCGGCATTGCGCGGAGGTTCTCGTAGAGATACGGGCCCCAGGCCTTGCCCCATTCCGGGGTGGAGGGGAAGCATTCCTCGCATGCCGGGAACTGATTGACGAGGATGAGCCCGGAGCTGTTCAGCGGCTGCTGGCTCGTGACATACCTGACATTCAGCAGGCCCCAGAGCTTCGCCGGGTTCTGGTTCGCCACAGCAAGATAACCGTTCATGTACGCCGGGTTCCAGGAAGTGTCATAATCATAGATATGCTCAAGCTTCAGCGGCACGTTCCAGAAGCCGGTGCCCCAGTCGATGCCCCTGGTTTCCCAAGTCTGGATCCTGAAGATTCCCGGCTGTTTCGCGACATACTGGAGCACATGGTTATTCTGCCGGGCGAGATCCGCGTCCGACCATATGCTTGTTGTTGCGTCAGTGTAGGGCGAGACATTGAAGACCCAGAGATTGAGGAAGAGCAGGGCGATCAGGCCAAGCCACCACGCGTTTTTCTTGTTTTGGAGGAATTCTTTTGCCCCCAATCCTGCCAGAATGGAGCCGCAAAAGACAAAGAGGAACAAACTGCGGTCGAGATATCTTAAGCTCTTGAAGAAAGGGAGGATTTCCCACATCAGGCGATACAGGCCGAAACTGTTGCTCGCGACGAGGATGGAGAAGAGCGTCCCGAGCGTGAAGAATATGACTGTCTTATTTTTCCATTTTTTTGTTATAATAAAGAGCGCTAGGAGAAAGGCAATGATGCCAATGTGATCGCCGGTCTGGGCGCGTCGAATCTTGGGCATGCCTTCATAGATGGGCTCCACGAGGCGGTTCCACATCTTCTCATAAAGCAGCGGCCTGCCCGACGCGATCTCCCAACTCGTCTCAGCCCTGCTCGTGGTCTGGATATATTCAGCGTTCGGAAGGAGGCGCTGGGCTGAAAGGCCGGCGAAGACGAGGAGGATGATGGCGCCGACGAATAGGGCTCTTTTCCACGTCTTTGGATCTGTGGCGATGGTGAACGCGAGATAGAGGCCATAGAGAAGGAAGAGCCAATACGCGACTTTCATGTCTGGGTTGAGGCGGAACAGGAGGGCGAAGATGATGCCGGCGATCAGGCTATTTTTCACCCAGGATTCCTCCTGCACCGCCTTCATGCCCCAGAGGAAGGCCAGAGGGAGCAGGGCGTAGCCGCCTATCGTCGTCAGCCACCAGCTGTAGAGGAGCTTCAGGATGTGGCCGTTGAGCATGTACACTAGGGCGGAGATGAACGCAAATTTTGACTCCATGCCCAGATATTTCGCGAGATAGAACATGGAGATGCCGGCGATGATATAGAGGATGACATAGGTGAGCTTGACTGCTAAAATGGTGTTAGGAATGAGAAGAAGCGTAATAAGATAGAGGCTATCGAGGCCGAGGACGGGCTTCATCAGGAAAGGGGAGCCGGCGAAGCCATAGGGTTGATACAAGGGCCAGGGATCTTTGTATTCAGTTATTGATTGCTTGAGAATCTCCGCCCAAGGCAAATAAGCGGAAGAGACGTCATGCGCCGGAAGGAGCGTGTTGAAGTAGCCGGAGAGCGAGATGACTGCTAGGAGGACAATCGCCAGCAAGAACGGCCAGTCTTTTTTCACTTCAGCTCACGCTTCTCCTCTGTTGCCCTTGAAATGAGCTCGCCGATGAAGCCGAGGCTGAAGAACTGCACTCCGAGGACGAGGAGCAGGACTCCGAGAAGGAGCAATGGCCTGCCGCCGATCGCCTGGCCTAGAACGAGGCGGTCATAGGCCAGAATAGCGGAGATGGCTCCACCTACGACAAACATCACCAACCCGATAGGCCCGAAGAAATGCAGCGGCCTCCTTCCATAGGTTGTCAGGAACTTCACTGTCAGAAGGTCCAGGAATCCCCGGACAAGCCGGTTGGTGCCGAATTTGGAGGTGCCGTGCAGTCTCCTGCGGTGGTTGATTTTGATCTCTGCCATCGTGAATCCCTGCCACGCGAGCAGGGAAGGGATATAGCGGTGCAATTCTCCCTGAATCTTTACGGCCTTCGCCGCCTCTTTCGTGTAGGCCTTGAAGCCGCAATTCGCGTCGTGCAGGGGGATATGCGTCAGCGCTCTTGTGAGCCAGTTGAACACTCTTGACGGGAACCGCCTGGTGAATGGGTCCTGCCTGCTGAACTTCCATCCGGAGACAAGGTCGAAGCCCTCGTTGAGCTTCGCCACAAATTTCGGGATCTCCTTCGGGTCGTCCTGCAGATCAGCGTCCATCGTGATGACGATGCTTCCTTTCGCGCGCGAAAACCCTTCCATCAGGGCAGCGGACTTGCCGTAATTGCGGCGGAAGCCGGCGACAACAACGTTTGGCCTCTTCCTGGCGATTTCCTTCAGCGCCTCATAGCTGCCGTCTGTGGAGCCGTCGTCGATGAAGATGACCTCGTCTTTCGGGTCCAGGACAGCGAAGAGCTCTTTCGCCAAGGGCTCGATGTTCTGGCGCTCATTGTAGACGGGAATGACAATGGAGAGCTTCATCAAGGCAATTATTCGAGGGGATTTTAAAAAGGTTGCTACATGCTGGACTTTCGGGTTTTTATATAAGAGGTGACAGTAGGGTCAGCTTGAGGATTGATCCCTCATGAAAACCCCACTATCACCCTACCCTGCTGACTGGCA
>JAGVXW010000020.1 GCA_018303575.1 Candidatus Woesearchaeota archaeon | reverse complement strand
TTGACAAGCCGGACATCCGGTTTGGATTATTGCTCAGCGACGTGACGGACATCGCCGGAAAATCCGAGCTGAACATCTTCAAGGACTGCGTCGCGAACACAGGCATCGTCAAATGCATCTGCCCTGAAAGGGATTTCACGAGAAAGGAGATTGATGATCTCACTGCTTTCGTGAAGGAGCATGGAGCGAAGGGGCTGGCGTACGCGAAAGTCACCGAGAAAGGGTTTGATGGCGGAGCGGCGAAGTTCTTTTCGAAGGAGTTGACGATTGAGCTCTTGGCCAGGACAGGAGCGAAGCCGGGCTCGACGCTGTTCCTGATTGCTGACACCCCGAAAATCTGCAACGAGGCGCTGGCGCGGCTGCGGCTGAAGCTGGGAACCCTGCTCGGCCTGATCGACAAGAAGCAGTTCAAGTTCCTCTGGGTGATTGACTTTCCGCTCTTCGAGTGGGACGATGAAGCGAAGAGATGGGCGCCGGCGCACCACATGTTCTCGATGCCAAAGAAGGAGTGCCTGCCGTATCTTGAATCGGATCCTGGGCGTGTCATTGCGGCCTTGTATGATGTTGTGCTGAATGGGACTGAGTTGGGGAGCGGAAGCATCCGCATCCACGACCCTGAAATCCAAAAAAGAGTGATGAAAGTCATCGGCATGTCAGAGGAAGAGGCGATCCGCAAGTTCGGGTTCCTGATTGAAGCGTACAAGTACGGCGCGCCGACACACGGCGGCATGGGGCTGGGATTTGACAGGTTAGTTGCGTTGATGCTGGGTTTGGAGGACATTCGGGAGGTCATCGCGTTCCCGAAGAACAAGCAGGCGCAGTCTTTAATGGATGGGTGCCCGGACAGGATTGACGAGAGCCAGATGAAGGAGTTGAATATTAAGGTAAATAGGAAATAGTTACTTTGTTCTGAGCTGGTCTGCTGCGAAGACGGGGCCCGCAAAATCCGGAAATCTTCCGAAGATTTATATAGCTCAACACCCTTTCTTCTCCCATGAACCGCGACCGGATCCTCAGCGTTGTCGTCCGCCGACTTAAGAAAGAAGGGGCGAGGAAAATTTCCCTCTTCGGCTCCTATGCCCGCCACGAAGAAAGAGCGAAAAGCGATATTGACCTTCTCGTAGACTTCCCTAAAGAGAAGACGCTTCTCGAAATTGTGCGCATTGAGCGCGAGCTCTCCGAGAAAACCGGGAAAAAAATAGAGCTTGTCACAAAAAATTCAGTGAACCCCTTGCTTCGGGAGACCATTGCCCGCGAGATGGAGGAACTGGCTTGAAAGAGGATGCTTTCTATCTCAAGCATATCCTTTCTGCAATTGAGCGGATTGAACTCTACCTTGAAAATAAAGAGAAAAGCAATTTCAACTCTGATCTCCTTCTCCAGGATGGGATCATCCGACAGATCGAGATTATCGGCGAAGCGGCAAAACACGTATCAGAAGGAATGAGAAAGAAGCATCCGGATGTTCCCTGGAAGGACGTTGCCGGAATGCGCGACAAGCTCATCCATGCCTACTTCGGCGTTGACCTTGCCGCCGTCTGGAATACGGTCGAGAAAGACTTGTCGCCTCTCAAGAAGAAAATCGAAGCGATTCTGAACCTTTAGGTTAGGGCAAGAATGGCCTGATACCCAAAGCGCATTCCAAATCCCATCAAAATAAGCCCGGCCAAAAAAGAAATGATTTTCATAGTTTTTTCATTGACAAAGCGCCTTCCAAAATGAAGGAGGAGAGCGACTGCTGAGAACCAAAGCAACGTGCCCAGAATGATAGGTAAGCTGGATAAGAAGGCAAATGTTTTGGAGATTCCTCCCAAAGACCCCATAATCACGCCGGAAACACCCAGCCACCATACCCATCCCATTGGATTGGTAATAGCAAGGATATACCCTTCAATGAGGGGGGCACGATTCGATGGCGTCGCCTTTTTCGAGCGAATTTTGTCTGCAGATTCTTTGAGGCTTACGCTGCCGAGATACACGAGCACTCCGGCCCCCAAAAGCCAAATGCCTGCCTGCACATAAGGGAACTCAATGAATACTGAAAGCCCGAGAAAGACAAGAATCAATGAGGTCGTATCTGCCAAGGCTGCGCCTACACCGATAAGGAAAGCATGCATGAACCCGTCGCGCAACCCTCGCTTAATAGCTTCAATATTTACTGGACCTGTCGGAGCAGCAAGAGAAAGCCCCAAGAGAACGTTTTGAAAGAAACTGAGCATGAGCCTACTCCAGCACCATGAGCGTCTGTGTACGCTCCACGCCTTCGACAGCCTTCAACTGCTTTGTAATGAGCTCGCTCAGATGAGCCATGGACTGCGCCTTGGCTTTGACAACCAGGTCAAAAGAGCCGGTAACAATAGACGCCTCGAGCGTCGTGGGCATGGCCCGGATTTTCCTAAGCATCTCCTGCTGGTTGCTATGAGGGGTCGCTGATACCAGGATATACGCGAGGAGGGGAAAGCCTCGCTTGGACTCGTTGACTTTTACCGTGTAGTGCGTGAGCACACCTTCCTTGCGCAGCTTCTGTATGCGGTTATGCACGGTTGTAATGGGAATATGTGTTTTCCTGGCTAAGTCTTTGGTCGACTGTGATGCGTCCTGCTCCAGTGCCTCAAGAATCTGCCGATCTTTAGCGTCCATAGGATGGAATAATTTTCCACTTTTTATATATTTTTCGGAAAAAATAGGATATTCTTTCATTTTTTATGGAATAGACTTATTTAGGATGCCGTAGTTCTCTCAAGCACCATGTGCGGAATCATCGGGATATTCGGATACCAGGGAACGCAAGAGGAAGCGAGAGCCCGAGCGCTCAGGATGGCGGCAAGCATCCGCCACCGGGGGCCGGATTGGAGCGGACTGTTCAGCGACGGCTTCGCCATACTGGCGCACGAGCGGCTTTCTATTGTTGATGTGGAGCATGGTGACCAGCCTTTGGCGGATAAGAGAACAGGAAGCCTTCTCATCGCCAACGGTGAAATCTATAACCACTTGGAACTGCGCAAAGAACTGAAAAAGGAACACGACTGGCAGACGCACTCTGACTGCGAGATCCTGCTCTATCTCTATCAGGAGTTCGGACCGGAATTCGTGAAGATGCTCAGCGGCGATTTCGCCTTCGCGCTCTACGATAAACGGAAGAAGGATTACCTCATTGCGAGGGATGCTATTGGAGTGTGCCCGCTCTATATCGGACGGGACAAGGAAGGGACGGTGCACGTAGCGAGCGAGATGAAGGCGCTTGACCCCTTTTGCGAGAAGCTTCAGGAATTTCCTCCGGGAAGCTATTACATTGGAAGCAAAGGAGAATTCGTCAAGTGGTACAAGCCGACGTGGGCTGAAACCATTCCCAAAGAAAAAGTCTCGCTAGAGAAACTGAGATCTGCACTTGAACAGGCGGTAAAGCGAAGGATGATGAGCGACGTTCCCTATGGCGTGCTTCTCTCAGGGGGGTTGGATTCCTCGATTATCGCGTCGATTCTCACCAAGTGCCGCAACATGCGGGTCGAAAGCGGGGATAAGGAGGAAGCCTGGTGGCCACGGCTGCACTCCTTCGCTGTCGGCCTCAAAGAGTCTCCGGACTTGAAGTACGCAAGGAAAGTCGCCGATCATCTAGGGACAGTGCACCACGAGATCCATTATACGGCGCAGGAAGGCATTGACGCTCTGCCTGACGTGATCCGGCATCTCGAAACCTACGATGTGACGACCATCCGGGCTTCGACTCCGCAATACCTCATGGCGCGCAAAATCAGGGCTTCTGACATCAAGATGGTGCTTTCCGGGGAAGGCTCTGACGAGGTGTTCGGAGGGTATCTGTATTTCCATATGGCTCCCAGCCCTGAAGAGCTTCACAAGGAAACGACACTGAAACTCTCGCTCCTGAGCAAGTACGACTGCCTGCGCACCAACAAGTCAATGATGGCGTGGGGGGTAGAGGCGCGGGTGCCTTTCCTTGACAAGGAATTCCTTGACGTAGCGATGGGCATTGATCCTTCCGAGAAAATGTGCCCGGGAAAGAAGATTGAAAAAGAACTCCTGAGAAAGGCGTTCGTTGGCTATCTTCCCGAAGAAATTCTCTGGCGGCAAAAGGAACAATTCTCCGATGGAGTCGGATACAGCTGGATTGACTCACTGAAAAAGTACGCAGAACAGAAAGTGAGCGATGAGATGCTTAGGAAGGCGGCGGAGCGCTTCCCATTGCATACGCCCCTTTCAAAGGAGGAATACCTCTATCGCGAGATGTTTGATGGCATCTTTAGAAGCCCCTCTGCAGCGCTCACGGTTCCAGTAGGCCCGACCATTGCCTGCTCAACTCCCACGGCGTTCCGATGGAGCAAGGAGTTCGCGGAGATGTCAGACCCGTCGGGGAGGGCGGTGAGAATACACCAGCAGGCGCTCGGAGGCGCGCCATGAAAAGGCTTTTAAAGCTCCCCCCGCCCTCTTTCCCGATGGCAATCGGCAAGACCGGTTGGATGTATCGCGCAGAACTGTATAATTGATTCTCCTAGACTTCTTCATAGCCATCTGTCAAAAGCCTTTTATATGAACAGAAAACCAGGGTATCAACATGAAATTCATCAGCATCAAGGAAGCCATGCGGCAAGGTTCGGGTAGCGTGAGCGTTAGAGGCTGGGTCTACCGCGAGAGGGGCAGCAACAAGGTGAAGTTTATCGTGCTGCGGGACAGCTCCGACATCATCCAGTGCGTCATCTCGAAGGAGGATGCCGGGGAAGAGAAGTTCGCTGCGGTGTCCAAGGTGCAGATAGAGGCCTCCATGACGGTCACGGGCGAGATCAAGAAGGATGAACTGGCTCCGCAGCAGGAAGATGACTGCTATCTTGAAAGTCAGGAGCACGGTCTTCGGGGCGATTGACGAGTATTTCCGCAGGGAGGGATTCTACGAGTACCATTCGCCCATCTTCCAGAGCGTGCAATGCGAGGGCGGCTCGACGCTGTTTGACGTGCCCTATTTCGGGAAGAAGGGAGTTTTCCTGGCGCAGAGCTGGCAATTGTACGCTGAGCCGGCAATCTTCTCACTCGAGAAGATCTATACGATTGCTCCGAGCTTCCGGGCTGAAAAATCAAAGACCGCGCGGCACCTGACAGAATACTGGCACGCCGAGATGGAAGCCGCCTGGGCCACGTTCAAGGACATCCAGGACCAGGGGGAGAGATTGATAAAACACATCGTCAAACGCGTCTTGGAGCAGGATTCTGATTCATTGAAAATTTTAGGAAGGGATCCTTCGGATCTGAAACCTACGGTTGAGCGCCCCTTTCCGCGGATGACCTATACGGAAGCGCTGAAAATCCTGAAGGAGAAATGCGGCATGGAGGTGGAGTGGGGCAAGGACTTGAGGACGATTGAGGAAGACAAGCTCTCGAAACTCTATGATACCCCCATCATTGTAACGCATTATCCAAAAGCCGTGAAAGCGTTCTACATGAAGGAGACTCCCGGAGACCCGAAGACGGTGCACGGCTGCGATTTTCTCGCGCCTGAAGGCTACGGCGAGATTATTGGCGGCTCCGAGCGCGAGGCCTCGCTGGAGAAGCTCAAGGAGCGGCTGAAGGAGATGGGCGAGAAAGCGGAGCAGTATGACTTTTACCTTGACACGCGGAGATACGGCTCTGTGCCGCACGGCGGCTTTGGAATGGGCGTCGAGCGAGTTGTGTCGTGGATTTGCAAACTAGATTCGATAAAAGACGCGATCCCCTTCCCGAGGACGATGATACGGTACACTCCATGAAACTCCTCTTCGCGACGCACAACCCGAACAAGGTGAGGGAGTTCAAGGAGATTCTTAAGGGGGTGGCTGAAGTGGAGCAGCTGAACGAGGAGTATCCCGAGATCCAGGCCGACACTTCTGAGGAAGTCGCTGCGGAATCTGTTAAAAAGTCGGCTGAGAAGCATGGAAAGACTATTATCGTCGAGGATTCCGGCTTGTTCATTGACGCGCTGAAAGGGTTTCCTGGCGTGTATTCTGCTCCAATTCACAGACAGATTGGGCTTCGGGGAATCTTGAAATTGATGGAGGGGGTGAGCGCAAGGGGCGCGACCTATAAGAGCGCCGTCGGGTACTGCGAGCCGGGGAAAAAGCCGCTTGTTTTCCTGGGGGAAGAGAAGGGAACGATTGCGAATGCCATCCGGGGGACGCATGGCTTCGGGCATGACCCCATCTTCATTCCTGGAGGGAGCGAGAAAACGTACGGGGAGATGGCGGACGCCGCATTTAAGAAACAATTTAGAAGGAGAGCATTGCTGAAGCTTATTAGCCATCTGAAAAAATGAAAACCCATATGGTTCTCCTGATATCGCTCCTGTTATTGACAGCTTGCGGAGGAAAAAGCATGACACAGCCGATTGTCGTATTCGAGACCAGCAAAGGGAATTTCGAGGTGCAGCTCAATCCGGAGAAGGCGTCCATCAGCGCGCAGAATTTTCTTGACTATGTGAATGGGGGATTCTATGACGGCCTGATCTTCCACCGGGTGATTGACGGCTTCATGGCGCAGGGCGGCGGATTCACTCCTGACATGGTGGAAAAGGAGACTAAAGATCCCATCAAGAACGAGGCGGGGAATGGGCTGAACAATGACAAGTACACGATTGCAATGGCTCGAACTAACGTCGTTGATTCCGCGACGTCGCAGTTCTACATCAATGTCGCCGACAATGCGTTCCTGAATCATCAGGATGAATCTTCTCGGGGATATGGGTATGCGGCCTTCGGGAAAGTGATTTCCGGCTTCGAGACGATCGACGCGATCGCGGCTGTTGAGACGCACAGCGTCGGCGGGTTTAACGACGTGCCGGTGGAGCCGATTGTTATTCAGAAGGCATATGTGAAGAAATAACTTTCTTTATCTCTTCCGTCAATCTGGCCTCGAAATCCGCCACGCGCTCGCCCTCCATGCGCTGGGCGTCCAGGACAGACATCAGCGAAACGGCAAGCTTGCGGGCTTCCTGGCCATTGACCCTCTCTTCCCGCAGATGCTCCCGGATGAGGCTGTCCTCGATATCCTGGACGTGGCGGAGGTCGACCTTGATTTCGGCGAACTCCTTTGACGTTAAGGCCGCAGTATTCCTCAGGATGCAGAAGGCGCCCTTGTCCTTGAGAACTTGGGAACATTTCCTCAAATCGATATCAGAAGGCTTCCCTTCCGCCAACATCCCTTCCATCCGGATGAGCACGATCTTATCCTGAAAATTTCCTTCCTCGAGAAGCTCTTCGAGCTGCTGCGCAACCGCATGGGAATCCTTGCCTTCCGCGTCAATCTTGATTTTTTCCACATCCTTGAGCTTCACATCGATTCTCCTCGGCTTCCAGTCCTCGACGATGAAGAAGCCGCCATGGCCCAGCTCCTCCAATTCTGAAAAGGAGTTGGGAAACAGCGGCCCCGTATAGGCGACGATGCCATGCTCCTTCATGGGCTGGCAGAAGACGAAGTGGGGGTGGCCTCCGGCGTAATAGTTGAATCCCTTTGGCAAGAGGGAAAGAGGATGCGTATCGACATTCTCCAATTCCTTCGGCTTCAGTTCGGAAAGGAGGGCATGGAAGAGGAAGATCTTCTCGCCTGGCTCTGACTCCAGTTGCTCCCGGTTCAGCTCCTGATAATATCCCTTGTCGAGACTGCCCATCCTGCCGAGGATGCCTGCGAGCTTGACGCCTGTTTTAGGGTCCTGGGTGAACTGCAGGCAGAGCTTTCCGTTTTCCTCTTTCGCTTTCGACACATTCCTAGCTAAGCCCGCATGCTCAAGCACGTCGAGCATGGTCTTGCCGGAGGGCGAATAATCGTGCGAGCCGGCGATGAAATAGATTGGAATGTGCGCATCCTTGAGCTGCTTGAATTTCGCCGCGACCCTCTTGATCTTGTCTATTCCGGGCAGCGAGGTGTTGAAGAGATCACCCGCGATGACGATAAAATCAACTTCTTCCTTGAAAATTATGTTAATGGCTTGCTCAAACGCCTCGATGGACAGCTCAGTTAATAGCGGATCGCGCCAGCCCCCGACGTGGCAGTCCGCAAGATGGGCGAACTTCATAGGGAAAAGAGATGTGAGCGGGTATAAAAGGGTTTGGAGAAGGTTTTTATACCTCATTGAAAAAGTAGGGGCATGCTTGTGCTCACGACAGAATTCCCCCATGTCTTCCTGTCGGCACTTGGCCCTTCTGGAGATGGGACGATCCGGATACCCAAGCGGGCCTTGGAGGAAATGCAAATGCCTGAAATCGCCGCACGCATCCGGGACTGCAGGCATCTCTACACGTTTGATTCGGGCACGCGCGTCACCTTGCATAAGAATGTCACCGTCGGACGAGACGCCTATCTGCTGATTCCCTCGTATTATGCGAATGTCTCCCGGCAACACTGCCTGCTCTTCCACTCCGACGACCACTGGTGGATTGCGCAGTGCCATAACTACGAACCGCGGGCCATTACGGTCGCCCAAAGAGACGGGACTGCAATTGTCGGAAAAGACCCTGTACGCCTGAAAGCAGGGGATAGGGTCAGGCTCGCGGACAGCTTCGAGTTCGTTGTCGCAGAAACTTAGGGTTTCATTCCGGGAAAGGCTTTCTTGGAGTTTCTGGTTCCCTTTACCAGATCTTCGAACTTCGGGATCTTCACCGGGATGGCGAACTTGGAGAAGTTGCTCGTGATGATGGCCTCGCCGACGTCAAGGGAGGCGATGGCGCGGCTGTCGTCAGAGAGGTCTTGTGAAGCCGAGTCGATTATCGCCTGGCGCTCGGGGGCCATCTCGAGGCCGAGGATGATCTTCGTGTTCATGCTGGCGAGGACATCTCTTGGGATCAATGAGGGAAGCTGGGTGATGGCGGTGAGGCCGACCTTGAACTTCCTGCCTTCCCTCGCGATGGTGGAGAAGATGTTCGGGCCGCGCTCCAGCGCTTCCTTCCCGAGGACTCTTGGCGCCTCTTCCAGGATGATGTTGACGACGGGCTTGCTGTCAAGGGTTCCCTGATATTTCGCGTGCTTGTAGCGGCGGAGGATTTCGTTGCAGACGAGCGAGCCGACGAGAAGCTCTGTCTCGCCGGAAAAAGAGGAGGTGTCGATGATGACTTTCTTCGCCGCTTCCAGATCCGCGCAGATGGCGCCGATCGTGTTTTCGCCGCCGGAGAGCGCGAAGACGCCCTGGCTTGTGAGCTTTTGGCCATCCCAGTCAAGGTCGAGGAGGTTCAGGAGCTTGCGCTTCACGACCGCAAGCGTGCCTTCATGGAACTTCATGGATTCGAGCGGCTTTTCGAGGATGATGGACTCAATCCATTTCTTGCCGAAGGCCCGATAATACGAGTAGAGCGCCTGGTGCTGTGGATCGGAGAAAGGGGTGACGCCGGAAAAATGCGAGGGATGGATGCTTTCGATGTTGAGGCGCAAGGTTATCGCTCCGGGCGGCGGAAGATTGGGCGTATAATAAGCGACCTTGTCCCTCGCCGGATGGTCCTTCAGGCCGATTCCTGTCCTGCCATAATATTCGTCATGCGGGTCGAGGACGAGGATGCCGCAATAGGCCTTGTCAACAACGTTCCAGAGCATGCAAGCTGTGAGATTGCTCTTGCCCCTGCCTGTGGTTGCGGGGATGAGGATGTGATGGGAAAATACTTTGTCGCCGGGAAGGGAGACGTCGACGTCCAATATTTTTGAGCCGGAGCGCAGCTTGCCGATGGGCAGGGGATTCTTCGGGAGGGCGATAAAAGAAACGTCCTCCTTCGTGATTTCCCTTATCTCTGAGAGGAAGGCGGGGAGCTGCTTGCTCAAGTTTGGGGCTCCATTCCTGACAGCCAGGACGCTTTTCAATACGGCTAATGTATAATTGCGCAACTGATCCTCGAAGAAGTCGACAGCAGCGCCTTCCTCCAGTTTCAGGCCGGAGATGAGCTCGAGGTTCTGCATGCTCACCTGGCTGCCGAACTGAAGATCTGTGACTTGGAGCAGGACTTTGCCCTCGGGAAGGTTGGCGATGAGAAGCTCGCCCAGCTCCAGGGATTCTCCAGCCTTTTGCCTGGCGAGAACCTTCCCAAACTCACCGCCGATCACGAGGCCTTTCATCGCAGCGTCAGACGCATGAGCGTCGATAAATCCTTGTTGGAGATGGCGCATCCATTTAACTTTAACGCCCAGAGCAGGGCGTCGAGGAGGTTTTCCCTGGATTTCGGGATGTCGGGGAGGAGGTTGTCCAAGAGGCCTTTTTCAAAGCAGACCGCCGCGAATTCCGCCGACCGGGTGAATTTCACGTTCCGGGCGAGCTTCCTTAGGCGCAGCACTGCCGCCTTGTCTATCTCTATTGGCGTATGAAGCTTGTGCTGGAGGATATTCCTCAATTTTTCCGGCTTCTCGAACATGTATCTTGTAGTGCGCTCATCTATCATCACAGCGTCCGCCTTGTTGATGACGGCGGCTGAGACTGCCGTGAGTTCAGCGTAATGGACGAGCTGGAGGGGCTGGTTCCGGCCGTAATAGCACAGGTTGGCGATCTCGAGCATCTCCTTCGCCAAAGCATCTATGTCCGGGTTGGAGATGACCTTGAATGTGCCTTTCTTCATCAGGTGCATGACTTGCAATGCCTCTAACTTGAAGCGCTTGCCGGCCAGGGGATGGTCGATGACTTCCCGCTTCACTGCCTCGGTCATGGAGAATTCCGTGCCATAATAGTCCTTCACCTTGTCGAAGAGCCAGAGCAGATCGTTCAGGGAGTGGCTGATGACCGGGCCTGAATCGAGGATAATATGACTCATTCGAATAGCCTCCTTGTCAGGGTGAGGCGCTGGCGGACGCTGGCGCTGTCTGTGTCCGCATCCATGGATTGCGTGGCGCCAAGATAGCGCTGGAGCTCCCACAAAGAGATGCCCAATAATTCCGCGGTCTTGGCAGCCGAGATGCCGTGCTCGTAGATGTGGCTGCCTTTCCTTATCGCCGCCTGGGAAAAGACATCCTGGATATAATGGCTGTATTCCGTGTCGAGATTCTTTATCAGGTCGAAGATGCCCCGGATGCACTTGCGGTATTCTTCTGTGTTCTTGTTTTCCAACGCTTTTTGTCCGCACTCGAGATGATTGATAACCGAGTCATAATCAATTCTTTCTCCTGCGCGCTCGATGACCTTGGAAAGGGAATAGATGAGGACGGCGAAGGAGATGGAGTCCTCGTCCTGGAAAATGGACGCGTTGTGGACCGTGCGGTTGGAGATGTTCTTGAGTTCGTTCGTGTTGGGATACTTGGCTTTCAGAAGGCTGGCTGTGTCCTTCAGCAGCTCGAGGATGTCTTTGCGGACGATCTCTTCCATATAATTTGATGAAGGAGGGGGGCTATATAGATTTTTTGATTAGAAAAGCAGAGGCCTCCCAAAGGGAAAAGTATATAAATTTCGGCAGGGCAGTTGGGGATAATGGCGAATCCGTTCAAGGCCTTCTTCATGAAGCTCTTCTCAGGGCTGTTCCGCAAGAAAAAGCACGTCAAGCTGGGGCTCTACGGGCCTCCGAACGGCGGGAAGACGACGCTCGCCAATAGGATCTGCCAGGACTGGCTCGGGGAGGATATGGGGGTAGTGAGCAACATCGCCCATGAGACCCGGGAGATCCAGATCAAGGAGCAGATCTCCATCAAGAATGAGGGGGGGAAGGAGCTGACCTTCAACCTTGTAGATACCCCTGGCATCGCGACCAAAATCGACTACGAGGACTTCATCAAGGCCGGGCTGGCCGAGAAGGAGGCCAAAGTCCGGGCGAAGGAGGCGACCAAGGGCATCATCGACAGCATCAAGTGGCTGGACGAGATGGACACGGTCATTATAGTTTTAGATGCTACTTTGGACCCGTATTCGCAGGTGAATATTACTCTCATTGGAAATTTGGCGGCGCGGGAGATCCCGGTTGTCATAGTTGCAAACAAAATTGACTTAAAAAAAGCGAATATCAAGCGCGTGGAGAGCGCCTTCCCGCAGTATGAGGTTGTCGGCCTGTCCGCGAAATACGGCACGAACATGGATGAGTTTTACGACGCGCTGTTCAAGCACGCGTCCTGAAAAAAGAGGAAACCATGCTGACCCTGCAGTTCATCCCTTATACGGAGATTGAGGATTTGAGCCCCGCGAGGAGGGTACACAAGCTGATTGAGGTGGTGAAGGAGAACAAGATTGTCTTGCTTGAAGGCAGGTTGCGGAAAGAGGAAGAAGCGGATTTGATTCAAATCACGATGGAGCACATCACTTCGAAGTTCAAGGGCATTGAAATCGCGGTCGTCAACCCCGAGCAGAAGACGGACAATGTGCTGAAAAAGCTGAAGCTGAACATGATGAGCTTGGTTTTAGGAGACCGGATGGGGATGACGATCATCGGGCCTGCGACCGTTGTGCGTGAGATCAAGCGCAACCCGTCCAAGATTGAGTTGTACACGGTGGATGACAAGCGCAAGAGGCGGTAAGGTGAGCGGAATCAAGCATGAATTGCTCTGTTCTCAAGAATCCATCACGAAACGGGTGACGAACACAAGTTCGTAACGAACCATGCCCCACCAATGCGTGCGCTGCGGGACGTTCTATGAGGCGGGCGATGACGCCATCCTCAAGGGCTGCGCCTGCGGCGGAAAATTGTTCTTCTACATTAAAAAAGAGAAGCTAGAGGAAGCCAAGAGAATTGCCGCGAATCTGGTCCACACTCCGGAGGAGAAGAACCAGATCGAAGAGGATGTCTTTGAATTGATCGGGTCGCAGCGGGATCCTGACACTCCCGTTGTGCTGGATTTTGAGAGCATCCGCGTGCTGAAGCCCGGACAATATGAAGTGGACTTGGTGAACCTGTTCAAGAAGAAGCCGGTGATTTTCAGATTAGAGGAAGGGAAGTACGTGATTGACTTGCCCGAGAGCTTTAAGGCGATGCGGGAGAAGAAAAGGAATTGAATTCAATTCTTTGAAGACAAAGGCGGAAGCCGGAGGCGCTGCTTCTTCAGCTCTTTTTCAGCTTCCTTGAAGAGGACTTCGAGGTAGAAATTCCGGAGGGCCCTCCCTTCTTTGGTGGAGAGGTCATACTCATAAAACACCGCCTTGCCCACCCTCCTTGTCGGCTTCACAACCTTAGAGGCGACAATGCGGGGCCACATCCTCCTTACAGACGCGTATCCTACGCCGCTTTTTTCTGCGATTTCTTTGAGAGTGAAGTCATATCCCATCTCTCCGAGAAGAAAGTCAAGGACACGGTTTTTAGGTGTATCTCCCAGGACATCCAGGAAACAACTTGGACCATCCAGCGATGTGATTTCCATGCTGAAAGGAAGCGGAGACTCCTTTAAATATTTTTCTCTTTTGAGCTTTTGAAAAGCTCATTCTTGAAAATTTCGAAATAGAGGTACCATTCCGGAAATCTTCCGGAATTTTCATGCGAGACTTGATTAAGGAGGCCGCATTTTGAGTTTTCATGATCGAGAGGCTTGAACAGGATCTCCTGGAAAGAATGTGGAGAAAGAAGCTGCTGGGAGGCAATCATATGAGGGTGGAAAACCTGCTCGCTAGCGTTCCCGGGCACGTCAAAGGGGATCTTAAGGGAGCGCTAAAATCGCTCTTGAGACAAGGCTACGTTGTCTGGTACAACCGAAGCAAGGGTGCGCTGCAACTCAACGGAGAGCGACTCAAAGAAATCAAGGAGCTCCTTCCTCATGGCTAGACTCCTTTCCACAGCACGTAAATTCTTTGAAGCCGTGGGTGAAAGCTGTTTCCCTCGCGCTTTCTTAGCGTCGTCAAAGAGCGTATCAATATAGGTGTAGTATAGAGGTTATTTCTTTGAAGCGATGGGCGGCACCTGGAGCCCCGCCTCACGCTCCGTGACATCTGTGATTATCTTAAGATAGCACTGCTCAATCGCCTTCGCAGCTTTATTAGTGAGGTCATACGTATAGAAGGTCGTCTTCGCGACCTTTCTCGTCGGCCTGACCCAGCCGCTTTTGAGAATATGCGGCCATATCCGCTTCACGGTGGCGTAACTGACATCGCTTTTACGA
>JAGVXW010000019.1 GCA_018303575.1 Candidatus Woesearchaeota archaeon | reverse complement strand
CGGAAGCGAGGTTTATAAAGGTTTTGCATGGCCGTCGGCGCCATCCTCTTGATGTCACGCTTTGCTTAGGATTTTCAACAATTTCCTTCTTGAAGTGAATCCGGAGACGATTTCCACATCCAGCTTATGCTCCTTCTTGAAGAACCTGATGATCTCCCTGTTCGCCTTCCCTTCTTCTGGGGGGGCGTGGACGTTCATCCTGTAAGCATTCTGGGTCGCATCAAAACCGATGATTTCCGTCTTCGACGACCGGGTTTTTACGATAACGTAAAATGAAGAAGTGAATGTCAGAAATCCAGGTATGCACTCTGTTTGCTTTAGCTTGGTGCAAGCATACGGGTTTCTGAGCATGATCAAAAATCACATACTCCCCAAACGGCTTGCAGAAGCACGAACAGATTAATTTGTGGTTTTTGACACATCTAGCTGTAATCTCTCCACGTATGCTCGCACTTCTGGCAACGGAGGAACTTCGTTTCCGGCTCATCGCTCGCCCTTGTCTGCACCAGCCAGAAGTACGCCTTCTTGTTGCCGCACTGCGGGCACTCGGCCTCTGTGAGGGGCAACGTTTCCACTTCAGACTTGTCCACCACCTCAATCTCCTTGCGCTTCTCTATTTTCTCTTCCTTCACGATAGCCTGGGAAACGTCCTTGGTCTTATAGCCGCAGCTGCACGCGAGCAGTTTCCTTGCTCCTTCCCTCTTCGGCAAGAGGATGCTTCCGCATTTTGGGCAAAACATGGTCACTCCGTTCCTAGGTTCTCACCTGTTCGAACCCTGACTACTCCACAATGCAAAACCTGTACTCCCCGAACAGGCACACCGCCTTGACGGCGATGATCTTCACGTAGCCCAGCACAGGGACCCTTATAAAAGCTTTTCCCCTGATCTGCTCCGGCCTGATGTTGTATTCGTCCATGGTGCTGTCCTGGATGGGGTGGGGGTTAGTGAGATAATTGTCTCCTTTCGTGACGAAGATGCCGTCCTTCTTCTCGATGACGCGGTGGATGATAGGATCCGGCCTGCCTGCCTGGTAGACAAGGACATCGCCGACATCCAGCTTTGCCGCATCCGTTCCTCTGAGGATGATGAGATCCCCCTTGTTGAAGCCGTTGTGAAGGGGAAACTCTCTGAATTCCTCCTTCGTGATGCCAATATTCTCATAATAGGTGCCGGTGTTCTGCCAGTATTCGTCAAAGCTGGCAGGATGGTGCATGCTTCCGGAGACGACCGCGACAATCGGGTAGGAAGTGCCCAAGATAAGGCCTAGGACTGGATAGAGCATGTACTTGATGACGACGAAGGCCAGCAGGAGGTTGAGGATCCAGCTCTCGACGCTGTCCTCCTTCCAGAGGAAATGCCAGAATTTCTGAAGCTGGGTCTTGCCTTCATACGGCGGCTTTGAAAACCTGTCGAAATAGCCCATGTTTTTTGGGTCCGGCATATAGCAAATTCATCACATAAGCGCTGGGTGATGATGAGTTTGCTATCCTGCTGATTCAGTCTTGAAAATCGTGAATCAGCTATAGGTTTAAAAACATATCTTTCCTTCTTTCCTGCGTGGACAAGCAGCCCAAAAATTACGACAAACCGCGCAATTACTATGAGGGAACGCTGCAGCTGCGCAACCCTTCGCAACAGATTGTGGACTATGTCGTGCGGGAAATCGACAAGGACCGCAACGTGTGGATCGCGAAAAGCATCAAGCACGAGAACGGGATCGATTTGTTGCTTTCTTCCAATACCTTCTTGAAACAGATCGGAAAGAAACTTAAGGAACATTTCCCGGGCGAATTGAAACTGACGAGCTCCATTCATACCCGCAATTACCTGACCCAGAAAGATGTCCATCGGGGCTGCGTACTGTTCCGGCACTATGACGTGAAACCTGGAGAAATGCTCAGGATTCGTGGAGAAGAGCTAGAAGTCATGAAGGTGGGGAGCGAACTCCTGTGCAAGAGCCGCGAGACCGGCAGGAAAGTGCACGTCAAGTTCGGCCAGCTGAATAGAGCTCAAATCTCGTCTTAAACTTCTTGTATAAGCACAGGGATAACTATTTAAAATACACCGATTTAACGACATAAAATGGTTGACGAGACCAACGTAAAAACCTGCATTTCAGAATTGCTTACAAGATATCATAAGCTGGCCAACAAGGAAAGCGAGGCAGAAAAAAGGACTGAGGACTTTTTGGCGGTGCTTTTTGGAGGCCTGGGATGGAAGTGGCTGAGCAGTGAAGTGACCCCCCAGAAAACGGTTCGAAGCGCATTCAGGGCAACGCGAGTGGATTACTCATTCAGAAGAAGCGGAGAGCTCCGTCCGGCCTTTTACCTTGAGGCAAAACGATTTTCAGATCGCCTGGACAATCCAGACCATATCACGCAAGCCATCAATTACGGGAAAAACAGCGGCATCAGATGGGTGGTCCTGACTAACTTTGCGAGGTGGCGGATCTTTAATTCTGATTTCTTCGACGAGCCGGAGCACGCCGAACTTTTTGAATTTGAAATAAGCGCCTGTCTCGCGAACCCCGAATGCATGCGCTGGCTCCTGCTCTTTTGCCGTGACGCAGACACGCATGCTCTTGACGACTATGCAAAAAGCCACAAGAAATGGAAGGAAAGCGCCGATATCGAAGAACTCCTGACAGAACAGCTGATTGAGGCAAGGAAGATCCTGAGCCAGGCCATAAAGGAGCAAAACCTGCCTAAGTTTGACACGGGGCAGGACATGGACGCTGAGATAGACAAATGTGTTCAGAGCATTCTGGACAGGATTATCTTCTGCAGGATGCTTGAGGATAGCGGGGGCGACGCTGAGCACATGCTAAGGAACGTGTATGAAAGGTGGGAAAAGGGCGACAGGAGGGTTCAGTTCTACAAGGAGGTTCTTTGCCCGCTCTTCTCAAAAATGCATGACAAGTATGACAGCACAATCTTCGATCAGGACAGGATTGACCGCCTTTCAATCGGGAATAAGGAGTTTGTTGACGTTCTGAAAAAGTTTTATGAGGATCCTAAAACCGGGCTGAAGTACAGCTTTGACGCTATAGCTACGGATGTCCTCGGCCATGCGTATGAAAACTACCTTTCCTGGAAATCGACAGTCAAGAGAAAGGGGCTTGAACATGAGGGCCTTTTCAGCAGGAAACAGGGAGGTGTCTACTATACACCGGAATTTCTTGTTGACTTTTTGGTGCGGAAGACGCTTGGAGAGAAGCTGGAGGCATGCAACTCACCAGATGAAGCGCTCAGGCTGAGGGTGCTTGACCCCGCTTGCGGCTCCGGGACCTTCCTTGTCAGGGCCCTCCAGGAGTTCAGATTATGGTTTATACTGCACGAACGAAAGAATGGAAATTCTGATCTTTTTGGGTCTTCCGGACTTCCGGATTTTTTGGACAGCGTTCTCAGCAATTGCCTCTACGGCATAGACATCGACTCGCGGGCGGTCCGCCTGGCCCGGCTCAATCTGTTCTTAAGGGCGGTGGATACGCCAAAACAGCTTCCGCAGCTCAACATCATCGAGCGGGACTCGATTACTTGGGAAGATACCGAAGAAGGCAACCGGAGGGTGAAGGGCTTCAAGATGCCCCTTGATTTCCCCCTTGTGGCCGAGTCAGGGGGTTTTGACGTCGTGATCGGGAATCCACCGTGGGAGAAGTGGAAGCCCAATTCCCAGGAGTTCTTTGAGGAGCACGACGAGGGGTTCAGGAAGTTAGCGAAGCAGCAAGCCAACAAGCGAAAGGAAGAGCTTTTCAGGACGCGGCCTTACCTGAAGAAATCCTGGAATGAGGCAGTGGAGCACTACGAGCATTATTCCACCCTGTACCGGAACCATTACCGGTTTCAAAGCGCAAGTGCCGAAGGGAGGCAGGTTTCCGGCGATCTAGACTTGTACAAAATTTTCACAGAACGGGCATACCGGCTCTGCAGGCCCGGCGGGGCCGTTGGATTCGTCGTGCCGAGCGGCGTCTATACAGATCTTGGGGCAAAGGGGTTGAGGACTCTCCTGTTCGATCACTGCACACTTACCGGACTTTACTCATTCGAGAACCGAGGGCATGCGATTTTCCCAGATGTCCACGCCAGCTACAAATTCGTGCTTCTCACCTTCGAGAAAGGCGGCAAAACAGATTCATTCCCTTGCGCCTTCTTCCTCCACTCCTCAGACGACCTGAAGAGGGCGGCCATGAATCCCACGTTGCTCACAGTTGATTTCGTCAGGAAATCATCGCCGACCGCTTGGAGCGTCCTCGAGATCAAGTCCCCGGAAGACATGGCAATTGTGCAGAAATTGCTCAGGCATCCGCCGCTGGGCAAGGAGATTCCAGGAGCGTGGAATATTAATATCTCAAGAGGGTTTGATATGACGAACGATAGCCATCTCTTCCAGACAGGCAAGCTTGTAGGGATTCCCCTGCTTGAAGGGAAGAATATAGAGCAATTCACGCATCAATGGAAAGAAGCTCCAGTTGCAAGATACAAAGTCTATAAAGAGGATATCCTGAAAAATATTAAGCCTGAGAAGCTTTATCATAGGAGTTACTGGCTTGGCTTCCGTGACATCGCAAGTTCGACGAATTATCGCACCCTCCTCTTGACAATAGTCCCGCCAGGGTACGTCTGTGGCAACACCATCAATTTCGTCTACAATCTCCCGCTCAAGACCCTTGCCTACCTATGTGGTATGCTGAATTCCTTTGTAGTGGACTATCTCATTCGTCAGAAGGTTTCTGCACACGTCAACCAATTCTACTTCAAGGAAATCCCCCTCCCCCGCCTCTCCTCCGGCAAGGAATTCGATGCCATTGTCCGCAAGGCAGCCCAGCTCGTCTGCACGACCGAAGAGTTTTCCGAACTTATGAAAGAGGTAGGAATCGAGAAAGGGCTGACAAAAGAAAATGAACGGGCACTTGCAAGGGCACAGCTTGATGCGATGGTGGCCAAGGTGTATGGCCTGACAAAAGAGGAGCTGGCCTTTATCCTGACGAAATTCCCGAATGTGGATGGAAAGCAGAAGGAACTGGTGCTCAGCCAGTATTGATACTCATTTTTAAGTAGCATAACATTTATAAGTAACCTTCGCACCGCTTCTTCCATGAACCTGCTCCTGCATCTCGCGAGGAAAGGCGCTTTAGCCGGCCAGGCGGAGCTCTCTACGACTCAATTGGCTAAAGAGACCGGGCTGTCGCAGCAGAGCGTGAGCCGGAAGCTCATCGCGCTCGAGGAGGAAGGGCTGATTGAGCGGCATGCGACCCCCCAGGGCGTGAACGTGCGGCTTCGCGCTTCCGGCGCCGACGCGCTCCGGAAGGAGTTCCTCGCCCTGCAGGATGTGTTCTCCCGCGGCTCCCGAAGTCTCAAGGGAAGAGTGGTGCACGGCCTCGGCGAGGGCGCGTATTATATGTCCCTCAAGGGGTATGTGACGCAGTTCAGGGCGCTTCTCGGATTTGCCCCCTATCCCGGCACGCTCAACCTGAAAGTAGATGATGCCGCGCTGCAACAGTTCTTGCTGAGCAGAGAGAAGATCGTGATTGAGGGCTTCACTTCCGAAGGGAGGACGTTCGGCGGCCTGGATGCCTACACCGTGCAGGTAGGGCGGATCCCCGCGGCGCTGATCATTCCGCACCGCACTTCGCACAACCGGGGAGTGGCGGAGATCATCGCCAAGGACTATCTTCGGGGGAAACTCCGCCTCAAGGACCAGGATGTTGTCGAGGTGAAGCCGTGAAGATTGGTGTGGCCGACACGACGTTCGCGCGTGTTGATATGTTCAAGGAAATAGAGCCTATCCTGAAAAATGCGGGAGCGAAGATCGCGAGATACACGGTTCCCGGCGTGAAGGATCTGCCTGTTGCCTGCAAAATCCTGTTCGAGAGGCATTCCTGCGACATCGCGCTCGCTCTCGGAATGCCGGGGGCGATGCCGATCGACAAGCAGTGCAGCCATGAAGCTTCCCTCGGCATGCAGATGGTGCAAGTGCTAACGGGCAAGCATATCCTTGAAGTGTTTGTGCATCTTGATGAAGGGAAGCCCAACGAAATCCTTGCGATCGCGAAAAACCGGGCGAGGAAGCACGCGCTGAACGCCCTTGCCCTCTTGAAAGGGAAGGAAGCGCTTTCGCCATTCGCTGGAAAAGGCAGGAGGCAGGGCAAAGAGGACGAGGGGCCGCTATGAAGCTCGGCATAGTCGTCTCAGAATTCAACCCGGAGATCACTTCAAAGATGCTCGGTCATGCCTTGAAGATAGCAAAAGAAAAGGGAATTCAAACGGTCGTCACTAAAGTGCGGGGAGCATTTGACATTCCGCTGGCGGTCAAGAAATTGCTGAAACGGAAAGACATCTCAGGAGTTGCGACACTGGGGACGATCATCCAGGGCGAGACGGACCATGACATTTTGATTGCGAATGTCTGCGCCCATGCCTTGACGCAGTTGTCGTTGGAATTTGGTAAGCCTGTCTCCCTCGGAGTGATGGGGCCCAGAATCAATGTGAGGCAGGCTAAAAAAAGGATGAAAGAATACGTCGAAAGGGCCATTCACGCTGCCTTTGCAGAAAAGTCCGAAACTCTTTTATAGACCACTTCTCGCCTATATTGAACATGAAGTCCACCAAGGTGCAACGCTTCATCCTCTACTCTTTAGGCAGATGGTTCGAGGAGGCGAACAAGGGGATGCGGGAGCCGCTGCAAGTCTCTGTCTCGAAGGTGCTCTTCATTGAAATTCTCCTGAAAGCGGGCATTGCAAGGAAGCAGGAGCGCGCGCTCTACCGGAATCTCGAAGTCCTTGAAAAGAAGAAGCTCGTTTCCTATGAGAACAAGGAGCTGATGCTGACGAAGAAGGGCGAGAAGCTTTTTCATTTGATCAAGAAGGAGCTCGAGCCATACTTTAGCGTCGACGTGAAGCTCAAGGAGAGATCACCCACGTCCTACACAAGGAAGGTGCAGACGGTGTTCAGGTAATGGATCCTGATAAGCTCAAGGAAATAGAAGACCGAGTGGCTAGGGAGCCAGTGCCCTATGCCCAAGTCGTTCAGATGCTGAAAGCCATTGGCGTTAAGGCGTATGATGTCGATGTCACGAAAGGCACGATCCTCTATCGCGGCAACCATAAAGTATATGGCTTGCAGGCGTCTTCTCAAAAGCTCTCCATCGCGCCCGCGTTCAGTCCGGAGAAGATTGAGGACGCGTATTCCCGCATCGAACGGCGGGAGATCGATTATCCAACCTTCCTCAAGGCTCTGGCGGAGGCTGGCGTGGAGCGCTACACTTCCGATTTCAAGCGGATGGCGATCATCTTTAAGGGCGGCGGCAAGGAGCATAGGAAGCCCATCCCGGAAGCCTGATTTTAACTATTTTATAGTGGTAAAAATAGAAAGATTTAAATAGCCCGGCCTTCTCAATCATCCTATGAAGCTCTTAAAAGTCGGGGTGTACCATCATGACTGCTGGGGGAGCGAGAGCACCAAGGATTATCCCACTATCAGCATGACGGAATTGGGGGCCGTGCATATTGTGAAGAAGGATGATCATGGGGTTCTTGTCGATTGTTTCTGGCGCATCACGGCCGATACCGAGAAGGAGCTCACCAGCTACCTCAAATACGTCCAATCCCTCCCTTCCACCAAGCAATGGAAGCTCTTCATGCAGAACGGCAATAAAGCGTACGTGTACATGCAGTTCCTGAGCAAGACCAGCTCCTATGATTCCATCCTCAAGACCAACGCCCTTCCTGTCGGGCCCATCGTCCAGGAGCATGAACATGAAATCCATCAGGTGGCCACGGAGAAGCCCAAGGAGACGGCGAAGCTCTTATCCAACCTCGAGGCGCTGGGCGAAGTGAAGGTGTACAAGATTTCTGATTTTTCGGAGGACGCGGTCTTCGGGGCATTAACTAGAAAGCAGCAGGACGCGCTTCTGACCGCCTGCCAGAACAACTATTATTCCTGGCCGAGAAAACTCTCGCTCGATGATATTTCAAAAAAGGTGGGCATCAAGCGCAGGACCTTCCAGGAGAGATTGCGTCAGGCGGAAGCGAAATTCATCCCGGCGGCAATCGAGAAGATCGTGAAGGAGAAAAGAATTTAATTACTCTGCCTTGCGAAAGTTTCTCGCGAGCAGCACTTGTTCGTCCAGTGAAAATACATTGGAATCCGTCGAGAACTCTACTCTGTCGCCAATACCCCCGTCCATTCTCGAATGGTAGCGCCGCTCCATCTCCTTCACTTTTTCGGGAGTTTCAAGAATGGGGTAGGTTACAATGCCTTTGTCAGTCGCAATCACGACGCGATACAAGGGCCCCATAGGCGTGTCCTGTATTACATCCTCGAGCAGCTCGCCTTGGGTCCATGCGCCTTTTGAGGCATTTACTATTTGGTATTCCTCCTTTTTCTCAGGATTGCGGGGAACCAAGCCGTAGATGCCAATTCCGGCGGCAAGAAGGCCTGTTGCTACACTAGCTCCTTTCCAGATCTTTTTCTTCTTTTCGGGCGAAAGCGGCGGAAGCTCCTTATCTGTCCCAAACTGCTTGTTCACAAATTGATAGGTAAGGCGCTGTGGCGTTCCAGCGGCGGGCGCGGCAAGGGTGAGGAAGATGGCTGCCCGCTTCATTTCATCGAAGGTTGCGCCTGTTGGAAGAAGATAGAGGAAATAGAGCGGGGTCTGGCCTGTCGCGAAAGCTGCGACATCGACCAGATAGGTCGGAAGCCAATGTGACTCCTTGGTGATTCCGAAGAACCTTCTCACCCTCTGCTGATACCAGTCATAGGGGCCGCCAGTAATCATGTTCCCTATGGCCGCCGCGAGCCGTGCTTTGCCTGTCTCCTCCCAGCTCATTCCTGCGAAAAATTTTTCGTTGAGAGCATAGGACAAGGAGAAGAGATTATTGCCGATTCCCCCTACCACCCCGCGATAGAGCCAGTTATTGACGAGCTTCTCAGTGGCTCTCTCTCCGATGAGCCGCTCTATTCTCTCCACAAGCTTCATAGAACAAGAGAGCGCGGCTTTATATATAGGAATTTATTGACCTATGTCATGTTTTTAGGGCTTTTGAAGCTTATAAATCCAAAAGCTTCAGCCCAATCTTCTTCAGGAGAATCTCGCACGCGCCGCACACTCTCGCTTCCACCAAGTGGCCCGCATGGGCGTTGAATGTGTCATCGCCTATCGTGATGTGGGCGTGAACTACCGGCTTCCCATCGCATAAGAAGATGTTGCCAGTGATGTTGGCGATCTCGTGCTGGCCTTTAAAGACCATGTTTGTATATTTCTTTGTCGCGACGCTAAAGTGCGCCAGTTCGCACTCATCTGCGGCGCCAATCGCGATGAAGGAGGCATTTGTAACCCTTTCTTTCTCGAGAAACAGATTCAATTGTTCGATCACTTTTTCTCCCGGCTCAATAGAAACGACATAGCTTTGGGAATCGATTTTGCGGAATTTCATAGTCAGAGGTTCCTAAGCATTGCGGAGTCGGGCTCATGTGGCAAGCGCACTACAAGCCGGGAATCGTTTGCCATAGCCCGTTCAATCGCAAATTGCGCCCCCTCATGCCCTGCACGAGAACGGCGCGCGAGGCCGTTCGTGACGTCCCACTGAATCATAGAGCGTGCCTTTTGACGGGCCCTTTGACTTCCGTCCAATACCATCCCAAATCCCCCATTCATAACTTGGCCCCATCCAACGCCTCCGCCATTGTGGAGAGATACCCAGGTTGCTCCCCTGGCCGCCAAACCAATGGCGTTATGCACGGACATATCTGCCGTTGTGGCGGTCCCGTCGTAAATGTCTGCGGTTTCCCGATATGGAGAATCAGTTCCAGAGACATCGTGATGGTCCCTGCCCATTACGATAGGGGCGCGAATTTCGCCAGATGTGATTGCCCTATCGAATGCGTCTGCAAGCGCCAGCCTTCCTTCCAAATCAGAATAGAGGATGCGGGCCTGCGAGCCCACGACGAGATTGTTTCTTCCAGCTTCTTGTATCCATTTTAGATTGTCTTCATATTGTTGACGAATCTCGTCAGGGGCGCTACGCGCGAGCTTCGTGAGGATTTTTGCTGCTATCGCATCGGTTTTTGCAAGATCCGCCGGATCGCCTGAAGTGCAGACCCACCTAAAGGGCCCAAATCCATAATCGAAGTAGACCGGCCCCATAATATGTTCCACGTAGGAAGGGAACTTAAATCCTCCTTCGGTCCGCAGCACATCTGCGCCCGCTTCTTTCGCCTCTTTCAGGAATGCGTTTCCATAATCCCAGAAATACATACCCCCTCTAGCCAACGCATTGATTGCCGTGACCTGCCTTTTCAAGGACTCTTGCACTGCATGTCTGAATCCTGCAGGGTCCGACACCATCATCCGCTGGGCATCCGCGAAGCTCATATCTACGGGATAATAGCCGCCATTGAAGGGGTTGTGGAGCGATGTCTGGTCAGAGCCCAAATCAACATGAACCCCTTCTTGAGCGAGGACTTCCCATAAATCAACGATGTTTCCGACATAGCCGATAGAGACGCCCGCCCCAGCAATTGTCGCTTGCTCTATTCTAGAAAGAATTGTATCAAGATTATCCGTTGCCTTGATAAGCCAGCCTTGGTCGAGCCGCTTCTGCACTGCCTTTGGATTGATTTCCGCGATAACTCCGATTGCTCCGGCGATGACCGCCGCCTTTGCCTGCGCTCCAGACATGCCGCCAAGACCAGAAGTGACAAAGAGCTTTCCTTCTAAGCTGTCAAAGCCCTGTCGTCTTCCAGCATTGAGAAGGGTGATGGTCGTGCCATGGACAATCCCCTGCGGTCCAATATACATCCAGGAGCCCGCAGTCATCTGGCCATACATGGTCGTGAGCAACTTGGCGAGGCGCTCATACTCTTGAGGGGTTGAGTAATTAGGAACCATCATGCCATTTGCGATTACAACCCTGGGAGCGTCTTGATGTGAAGGGAAAAGCCCCATGGGATGGCCCGAATACATCACCAATGTCTGGTCGGCCTGTATCTGGCTTAGGAAATGCATGGTGAGGGCGCGATGGAACCATGTCGGAAAGACCGTGCCATTGCCCCCATAGGTGACGAGCTCGTCTGGATGCTGGGCTACTCGAGGGTCAAGATTATTGTCTATCATGTGCATCATGGCTTCGGCTTCCGTTATCCCTGCGCCATAACTTCCAAAGGGACGTGCGTGGACTTCTTCAGGCTTGAAGCGATACCCATAGATGCGGCCGCGCGTATCGAGCTCTCTTGCGAATTCTGGGGCAAGAATCGCATGATGTCGTCTGTCGAAAAATAAAAGAGCGTTTCTCAAGGCAAGAACCCGGTCATCTGCCGAAAGCGTTCCCGCACGCTTCGGAGCGGAATTAGAACCGGGCCTGAATGTATTTGGAGGAAGCGGCTCTTCGCCGTCCATCACTCGCCTCATATAGGCAAAATCATTCTTAAGGTCCACGACCATTTCAGAGATAAACGCTTTCTATCTTAAAAAGATATCTCTACTTCAGCACAACAATATTCCCCCTGCCCTTCTTGATCTTCTGCACCTTGCCCTTGGCTTCCAGCTCTGAGATCATGAGCGACACTTTCGCTTCCGACAGCGGCAGCCGCTTCCGGATGTCCTTCTGCGTCGCCCGACCGCCTTCGTCTTTAATGATCTTCAGCACCGTCTCAAGATCCCCGGCTGTCTCCATCGGCACCATCGTCTCGGTCGTGGCGCCTTCGCCGTGATAGACCATGTTCAGGCCGTCGCCATGCCCCTCCACTTCATTGTTCCCAAGCGTGAAGCCGACCCGGCTTTTCCGGCTCAGCACGATGATCACCGCAATTCCGGCAAGGATGAGCGCTGCGCCGCCAGAGATAAGGTATCCCTTATAGCTCTTCCAAAAGCCAGTCCACGTCGCGTCTTTCTCCTCGTTCGGAATCTTGATGGAGCTGTTGAGCACAACATCAATCTGGAACTCGCCGTCATTGTTGACGTTCACAAGCTCCTGGTGCGAGAACAGCAGCTCCCGCTGATAGTATTTCTCGGCCGTGATCTCGAAGAAGCCCTGCGGGGCGAAGAAGAAATACGCCCCTGTCTTGGCGAGATAGCTCTGCTTCGGGGTTGTGTTGATGGTGAGCGTGACATCCTTGACCAAAGTGTAGGAGGAATCATAGACCGCGCCATGCAAAGTGGCGGCATAGGCCACGGGCAGGAGCGCCAGCAGGAGGAACAGGAGGCCCGCTTTCATGGAAAGGAAAAAATGAGGAGACTATAAAAAGCTTGCTATCAAAATTTTGGCGAATTAAAGCTTCATGAAGGGTTTCTTCCGGAAACTCGATAACGAAAACCGCATCCATCCCACGGACTTCGGGGTTTTTGATCGTGCGGTTTTCGGGATTGAAAAACGTTCTAAAGCGCGGAGTTTTCGAACCAGAACGTTTTTCAATAGCTATTTATAGTTCGGGAAGCCCTTCCGGAGCATGATTGAAATTGACGGCTCTGCATTCGAAGGAGGCGGGCAGATGGCGCGCACCGCGCTCGCCTTATCTACAGTGCTCCAGAAGCCCTTCGCCATGCGCAGCATCCGGAAAGGCAGGAAGGAGCCCGGACTGAAGGCGCAGCACCTCGAAGCTTTTATCCTGGTAAAATCCAGCCAGGAAAATACGCGATTGAGATCGGGACAGCCGGGTCCATCACTCTTTTGCTCCAAAATCTCCTTCTGCCCGCGATTTTCGCCGGAAAAAAATGCGTGTTCACAATCAGCGGCGGCACGGATGTCTCCTGGAGCCCTTCGGTGGATTATTTCTCGAACGTCCTGCTTCCTCACTTATCAGCGTATGCCACTTTTGAATGCAAGCTGCTTGAGCGCGGGTATTATCCCAAGGGTCAGGGAAAAGTTGAGCTTTCCATTATACCGAAATTAGAGAAGGAGCGGCTCTTTAGTGGAAACGTTCCAAGGATAAACCAAATCCATCGAGGGAATTTGCTTCAAATCAAGGGCGTCTCGCACGCTTCAATAGACTTATCGAATGCTCAAGTTGCTGAGCGCCAGGCGAAGGCCGCGGAAATGCTGCTCGCGAAACTGAAGTGCCCCATCCAGATCAGGCATGAATACCGGAAAACTGCTTCGACCGGCTCCGGCATCACGCTCTGGGCGCGCTTTGGCGAGGAAGGGGAAATCGATGGGAAGGAAGTGATCTTGGGCGCTGACGCCCTCGGCGAGCGGGGGAAAAAAGCGGAAGATGTCGGGAATCAGGCGGCCATGGAACTCCTTGCAGAAATTGAATCACAAGCTTGCGTAGACAGGCATCTCTCCGACCAGTTGATTCCCTTCCTCGCCTTGTTCGGCGGGAAGTATCTCGCCTCGCAAGTGACCGAGCACGCGAAGGCGAATATCTATGTGTGCGAGCAATTTTTTGGGAAATGCGTTGAATCTGATGGAATGGTGTTCAGGGGTGTTCGGAACGAGGTGCGATAGCTTTTTAAATCTCTAAAGAACCCTTTTCCGCATGGAAGAACACCTGGTTTGCAATTCAACTGGCGAGCGCATCACGAACGATACTGGCAGAGCCATCTTCCCCTGCCCGAAGTGCGGCAAGTCGCAGATCGTGCGCAGCAGCAAGGCGAGGGAACTCGCCATTCCTTATACATGCCCCGGCTGCGGGTTCATCGGTCCTAATTAAGATGGGAAACGCGGTCGTGACTTTGCGCGTCATGCCGAAGTCCCCGGACATCGATCTTTCTGCTATCGAAAAGAAAGCTTTGGCTGAAGTTAAGGAATTCAATGGTGGGAAAGACACAAAAGTCGACATCCAACCTATCGCCTTCGGCCTTAAAGCCGTGAACATCATCTTCGTCATGGACGAGAACCAGGGCAACCCGGACGCCATCGCTGAAACGGTAGCGAAGATCGAGGGCGTGAACTC
>JAGVXW010000046.1 GCA_018303575.1 Candidatus Woesearchaeota archaeon | reverse complement strand
GAAAATATCGTAGCGAAACCTTTCATCCTTCCAAACGGATTCGAGATGAACACATGCGCCGTCGTCTCAACTGTTGACGTCGCCTTCAAGGGCATTCTTGCGATATCCGTCTCCAGTTTCTCCAGCGCGCTCGCCAGGCCAATGCCGCTTTTCAGGGTTTTCGCCCCGGAGGAGTCAGCCAGATACTCACGCGACCTTGAGATCGCCAATTGAATGAGCGTCGCAAGGATCGGCGTCAGTATTGCCAGTACAAGGAATTCCGCAATGTTCGGGCCATCCCTGTCGCGGCTGCCAAAGATCGCCGCCCACCGTGCCATCGCGGCAAGATACGAGATCACGCCCGCAATCATCGCGGCGACAGACGCGATGAGGATGTCCCGATTCTTGATGTGCGAAACCTCATGGGCAATCACACCCTTCAATTCTGTGTCATTCAGCAGCTTGAGAATCCCTTGGCTAAAGGCCAGGGCCGCGTGCTTCGGGTTCCTTCCCGTCGCGAACGCATTGGAATGCTCCGTCGGCAGGACGTACACTTTTGGCATCGGGATCCCGGCAAGGTCCACGACCTCCCGCACCAGCTTGTAAAGGCGGGCATGCTCTTTCTGATCCGCTTCCTTCGCCTTATAGATCCACAGCACCAGCTTGTCGCTCCAGAAATAAGAAGCGAAATTCATGATGAAGGCGAAGATGAGCGCGATGGTCAGCCCCTGCGTCCCGAAGAAGCTCCCGATCCAGAGCAACAACCCCGTCAGTAAGCCGAGCAGGACGACAGTCTTGATCTGGTTCCCAATCCCCATACAGAAACGTAAGGAAATCCGCTTAATAAAACTTATGCAAGGTCGATCGTAACTTTCTTCTCCTTCCCATCGATCTCCTTCACGATCTTGTGCCCCTTGAGCTTCTTCTTCATCTCGTCAAACGAGAGCGTCTTTCTAGCAGCGTTCACTTGTTTCAGGATGTCAGAGATCAAAGCGTACTGCTCATAGATCAGCCCCCCTTTCTTGTGCTCCTGTTCCGCCTCGGCCAAAAGCGATTCAACATTCTTCTCCTGCCCGGAGATGATGGATTGAATCCTTTCTATCTCCGCCTGATGCTTGGAAACGAAGGCTTCGGCGCCGACGCCCTCCTGATAGAGAATATCCATCGCTTCGTTGAAGCTCTGGCACGGCCTCAGGTCCTTGTCCTTGAAGCTCAGCAGGGGAAAGGGGATTGCGTCGACAACTTTCCCGGCCGTCTCCACAACCTGTGGCTCCAGCTTCCGTCCCAGGATCTTCTCATAGGCCGCGAAGAGCTTCTTCAATTCAAGCGAGGAAAGATTCTTGCTTTTCTTGTCCACATCCGCAAGAAGGCAGATCTCCTCCGCATAGGTTCCGCCCAGTCCGATCTCCTTCGCCAGCCGCAGCACGAGATCCTTGTCGGAGTCCAGCGCCTTCGTGAACGCTTTCTCGTCCAAAGTGAAAGCGTTAAATCCTTTCTTCGGGAACACATATTCCTTCCCCTTCTTGATCTCCCGGTCCGCCCACGTCTTCTGCTGGAGCGCGTTGATGATCATCCCGTCTTTCGAAATCACAAGGTTTCCCTGCCCGAAGAGTTCTGTGTAGAGGTGCAGCTCGCCTTCTTTTGTGTCAAACGTGAGTTTCACGATGCGTTCGGAGTTCACCTGCTGAAGCTCCAATAAGCGGGCGTTCTCGAAATGCCTGCGCAAAAACATGCAGAAGCCGGAGGGCTCCTCCTGCCCCTCCTTGCTCTCAGACAAAAAGAGCGCCTTCCCGGCGATGATGCGCAGCAGATGCTTGCCTTTCCCCGGTACGAAGAATTGCAGGAGCGCCTCCTCTTTTCGCGGGTGGTAGATCTTGTCCACTCTTCCGCCAACTAAAAAATGCATTTCTCCGACGAGGAAATGCAGGTCGACGGAGCTGAGCGTCTTCATGGCGAACTCTTCACCTGAGCGCCTCAAGGCACATGAAATAGAGCATGTTCCAGCCTCCTGCCCCCCTCGCCTTTCGCATCTCTTCTTTGCAGCATCTAAAAAAGAAGTCTTTCAAGAATTGCGCTTCAACGAACTCGCAAAATGTGATGAAATAACGAAACGCTTTGAGAAACGTATCCCGGTCATCAGTCACGACAGACCTGCCCTCTTGCTCCATCCAGTGGAAAGTCTCTTTGAACAGGATGTGATACATGCCAGCCACCTCCCCGATAGGCCTCCACCCCTCATCCGGGATCTGGAGCGTCGTCTGCCGGTTGCCGTCGGAAAGGGAAGGGAGGTCGACAGGAGTGCGTCTGATTTTCAGGAACCCTTCGAGCACGTTTTTTTGGGACGCCAAGACCCAAGTGTTGGCCCGAGCCAGCGTGGTTCGTAATTTCGGTTCTTCATGCGTGAGGCGGGAGCCTTCCTCGAACCCGGTCTTAAACGCGGCTTCAGCGACCCCCAGCCTGGTCTTTGCGAAGAGCTTCCGGAACTCATATTTCAGCTGATAAGGAACCGCCATGCCCCCTCTTTTTTCCCTCAAGATTTAAGCTTTTCTCACAATCTTTTTAATCTCCCTCCCCTCAGCTCGCCACGTGAAGACCGCCTTCCTCATACACGGCTCCTACGGCTCTCCAAAAGAGAACTGGTTCCCCTGGTTGAAAGAGGAACTCCAAAAGCTCGGCTACAAGGTCTATGCCCCGCAGTTCCCGACTCCGGAAAACCAATCCTTGGATTCCTGGGGCAAGGCCTTCCAGCCCTTTCTCGGCAAAATCAATGAGGAAACGATTTTTGTCGGCCACTCGCTCGGCCCCGCCTTCATCTTGCATATTCTCCAGAATCTTCACGTCGAGATCAGGGCGTCGTTTTTCGTCTCAAGCTTCATTTCTCCGCTGGGCATAGAAAGATTCGACTCCGTGAACCGCACCTTTTACGGGCAGGATTTCCACTGGCAGGCGATAAAGCATCACTGCAGGGATTTCTGCCTCTTTCACGGGGAGGACGATCCGTATGTGCCCGTCGAAAAGGCAGAAGAGCTTAATAGCCATCTTCACGGAGAACTCATCCTTCTGGAGAAAGGCGGCCATCTCAACGCAGAGTCCGGCTTCATGGAATTCCAGCAGCTATTGGAGAAGATCAGGGCCTTGTCAGCTGGCTGAGGACGCTCCAGATTTCATCGAATTTCGCCATCCAGCGTCGCAGGTAGGCAGGATCCTTGTACTCCCTTTGGAACATCTCGGTGACCTCTCGGAACCTCCTTCCAAGATGAAGGGGATTTGCGCGCGAGCCCGCTTTTCGGAGTTCATCCACGACTTTGCGCAAAAGCTCAATGAAACGCGGGTGGTCATTCTCATAGAGGCGCGCATGCGCGTAGTGGAAGTCCAAGGCGATGAAGATCCAGCTGTAGGCGAATCCTTTTGCGAAGCATGACTGGAGCGTATTCCCTCTGTTCGCCTGCAGGGTACTAAAACTTTGTTCCATTCTGCGGAGCACTATTGCATTAAAATTGTTGAGCACTTCGGGGAGCTCCTGCCCATACCTGTGCTCATGTTCTAAGTAAGTATTGCTAAAATGGACACAGAACTGGTTGACTAAAGTAGGCTGGCCGCGGTATTCCAGGCAGAGTTCAGCGAGCATGGCTGTGCTCCGCGTTAACTTATCCCTCCGTGGCTTCCGGTCATGCTCCCATAAAGAGAGAAAGAGGCGCGCAAGCTGGAATGCATATCTGTTTTCCGGCTTGGGGAGCTTGCGGACGATGCTGACAATCTGGCGCGTGGTGAAAGGCAGCTTCCAGCACAGGCTGTAGCGGTTCTTCCAGTCCCCCACAGAGTCCTTATAGATTTTCATTGTTGTTGCCAAATGCTGGTACTGCTCGAGTTCATGTGGATGGAGGGCGCGGCCAAAGCGCAGGAGCCTCAGGAAGGTGCCGAAAAGCTCGCCAAGCTGGTCCCAGAATCCTCTCCCCGGAACGGGGACATCAGGTGTGGAGAAACATTGGCTGATGCCCGAGTAGAGGTTGGCCAGTCTGTTATAGCAGTCTTGGAGCGTGCCTTGAGAGCCCTGTTGCGAGTCCCTGGAGACCCACACGTACCCATCCCTGAATCCTTTTGCAAAGAGAGCCCGCGCGCCGTTCTTGTCTTTCTCAATGATGGCAGGCAGGGCGCGGTCGAAGTCACGCATCACAGCAACAGAATCTGCTTTGAAGAACTCGTCTTCAGGAGCCATGGCAGCTTCTTCAGTGCTTTCCTATATTAATCTTTCTCAGGCTTACGCGGCCGCCCCCATGGATTCGATGCCGACCCTCAATTGATAAAGGGCGCGGAGATAAAACACATCCAGGTTCTTGTTTCTTTCCTGCCCGATTTCGCACGCGGCGCGGAGGATTTCGAGGACGAAGCGGAAGTTGATGCGCGCTGATCTGATATACCCCACCAAAGGCGCGAAATTTCTGCTGAAGTCATTAACCTGGGGATCCTTGTCGGCAAAAGGCACTTCAGGGAGAGCGATGGAAAGGAACGCGCTCATCCCACCCAGGGCCCTCCCAAGCGCCTCGCCATCATATCTTCCTTCATGGGCGTTCGCAAGCTGGGCGTTGAGGATTCCCCAATATCCGGCGCAGGTGCTCACGCAGAAATTCAGGTTGTTGAGATACTTTTTACTAAGGAACTCCTCAAATCCATTCCTGAACCCTTTTTCAAAGGCGCTTCCGAAGAACTTGGTGAACTCGTGCAGGGAGCGCGTGACCGAGGAATGCGCGCCGCGCCGCAGCGCGGCTTCGGCGGCGTCCGCGCCCGGGAACTGCCACGGAGAGATCATGGGCAGCATTTCAGGCCCATCCTATTTAAGCTTTCTCACGCTTCGGCGCAGTCAAGGTAAGTGACAAAGCATGGCGCTGGTCGACCACATTGGTTCCGAGACGCTCTGGACTTCTTCGGGTCTCGGCAAGTGGCTTTATGCTCCTATTTGCGCGCTGGCCGAGCGTAATCTCAGGCTCTGCATGAGATTCGAACGAAGTGAGATAACCGGCCACAACCGCCAGGAAGGCCTGCTTTGAGAAGTCGCTCCACTTGACCGAACTCACGCTTCGAAGATGGCGGCCAGATCCATGACGAACCGCTCCTGCGGGCTTTTGTAGGGGACCTTGGACCAGCTCTTCTCGATTTGGGTCACGAAATGGACGAGCCGCACAGGGGAAAGCCGCTCAACTCCCGCGTGGATGGCGCGCATCGCGTCGAGGATAGCCCCCTTATAGGTTTCCAGGGCAGGCGGATAGGCTTTGACGAGGCACAGCTCGGCGAATCCTATGACGTTTCCGAGCGCCAGGCCGACGTGATATGCAATCTCGTTCACGAGCGGCGCGCCGGTCCCCTGTATGCGTTCCGGCGAGAGCCGCCCCGCGGCCTCCAGGAGATGCGGCGCGATCCAGTCAGGATAGGGCTGGAAGGCGCTGTGGAATTCCTTCCATCCCAGCTCGTAGCCATGCCTCAGGGCCTGGAGCTGGCCCATGGCGACCTTCTCGAACTCCCTCACCAGGATCCGCTCTTCATCGCCTACGAGGGTCATGGGCGCTCTCGGCCTCCTCCTTTTTTAAATTTTTGTGCTACGCCGCGAGCGATTGCGCCCACGTGTTGATTTGCTCTCTGGCAGGGGGATTAGGCGCGCGTGTTGCGGCGTCAACGAGCAGCCCGCTCAGGAAAGTCAGGGGCAGGCCAAGCTGCCCGGATTTGAGGACTGGCGCCGCTTGCTTGTAAAAGCCATCGACTTCTTTGAGGAGCGGCCTGCCTGTTTCCCGGACAGCGTCCATCATCCCGAGCAAGGCGCCGACGATGTATCCTTTCCCCTCGGCCTCTTCTTCCAGATTCTCTTTTCTAAGAGCAAGCTCGTGGAACCGGAAGCAGTAGGAGAAGAGCCGTCGGAGGTCATGCGGATCGTGCGCGACCTTCTGCGCCGTGCGGAAGGTCTTGTGACACTTGCCGATAAAGATGGTGAAGAGCCGCTCCTTCGTCTTGTAATTGAGGCTTTCAGTAGGGACGTCAAATTCCCTGACGAGGGTTGTCAGGTTCCAGGTGAAGTCGCCCATGAGCGCATTTCGCGATGAACAAGTATATAATTGTTATAGGATTAGGCGAAGGCCTGGGCGATAAGTTTGACAAGGAGCTGGCGTTGGTCTGGTACTTTGTTCGCATGCTGAAGCAGGCGCATATGGTTCGCCGCGAAGCCCGGCATGCCTAATTCAGTGAGCCGCTGGCGAATCTCGTGAACAAGGGAGACAATCTCTCTTGTGGATGCAACGAATGCATCGCCGTCCGGCCCTGCGATCCCTTTCTCCACAATGCCAAAGATGGTGCCGAATGCGTAGCCGATCTCCCCACCGATGTTGGGAAGGCCTCTTTGCCTGACCTCACCGAAAGAGAGCGCCCGAAGAACAGTCGTCAGTTGTTCGATAGCTTCTTGCGGAGTGAGATCATGGCGCTTTGAGAGCTGATCAAGGGCGTCAAAGGCACGGTCGTAGGCTCTCTCTGAAGCTGAGATTTCTCTTCGGACAGCGACCCTCACGTCTTCGAGGAGGCCTCCCCTGTTCCTGCTGAAAAAATCCATAAGCTATGCCTCCTTGCACGCCTTCGCGATATTCTCAAAGAGCGTCGGCATGTCCGCTTCCCGTACAGCGGCGAAGCACACCCTTAAAAGGTTTCCGTCCTTGATGACACCGGTATCATAAGCTTCCAAAAGCCGTTTCCTCACTTTTTCCGGATCCGCTTTCTTCAATTGGATGCACATAAAATATCCCGAATTGAATGGGAGCGGAGCAAACGCATCCGAATAATCTCTTTCCTTCAGCACTTTCCTCACCGCGTCATATCTTCTCTTGAGGATTCCATGCGCTTCCTTCTTCTCCTGCTCATACGTCGGGGAACTGTACCCTTTCAGGAGCAGCGACTGCGACACGTGCGACGCGTTCGACACGTTCCCGCGGATGGCTCCGGCGGTCTTGTCCTCCAGAGCAGTATAGCTCTCAGCAGTTCCTTTATGAATCCCATACGTGATAAACGCGATCCTAAAGCCCCACGTGTAATCTTCCTTCGTGCCGCCGTCGATCTTGACTGCCAATAAATTCTCGTGGCAGTCCGCGAGCCAGGCGAACGGCGACTCTGTTTCCACTCCGTTCTCATACACCAGTCCGAAATACGCGTCATCCAAGAAAACGACAATCTTCTTGCTTTGGGCCGCCTCCTTCAGCGCGGAAACAATCTCTTGCCTTTCCTCTTTCGTCGGCGTATATCCGGTCGGGTTGTTCGGGAAGTTGAGCAGGACGATTTTCTTCTCTCCAGGCTTGGAAAGGCAGGATCGCAATCCTTCGGCATTAAATCCTTCATCGGAAAAAAGAGGGAAGGTCGTGATCTTTGCGCCGTATGCGTTCTCAAAAATCAGGTTATAATTGCCCCAGAAGCGGTCGGGCAGGATAATCTCATCTCCTGAATCCACAAACAGATACCCCGCCATCGACAGTCCGTGCGTCAGGCCAGCGGCGACAACGGGGAGGCTGATCGCGGTCTTCAATGAAGGATTCTTCTTCACAATCATTTTTTGCCAGGTTTCGCGCAGGTCTTTTCTGCCATAGCTCGGCGCGTACGGAAAAACATCCTGTGCCGGAAGCTGCACTAAGCTCTTGATGCTCTGCAGGAACATCGGCCCGCCTTCATCACGCACCGCCGACCCTATTGTAGCATTGATGCGCTTCCCCTTCGCCTCGGCGGTCTGCCCTAATATCCCTTTTTTTGGAAAATAGATCTCCTTGCCCTTCTCGGAAAGCATCGGGAACAGCGAAGGGTGCTTCTTCAAAGCGGAATTCAGCTCCTCGGCTTGCGGGTTCATAGCTTCCTGAGGACAGCGTCTATTTTTATGCCTTGTGTCGTGTCCACCTTCAAGACGCGGTGCCCCTTCTCTTTTGCCTCGAACGCGCACACCTGGAAGATCTCCGCATCAAGGTTCTCCCTTACCTTTTTCTTACTGTAGCCGCGCTTCTTCAGCCTGCGCGCGAGCTCCTTGAGTTCGCACGTCGTCACGATGCAGATGTCGATGGAATGCGGCGGGATCTCGTGCGAGAGGTGGGAGTCCAGCACCCCTGCCTCGGAAAGGAACCCTTTTTTCTTGAGAAACCTCACCATCTTAGGGGGGTCGACGATGTAGCTCTTCTTCCTCCGATCGAAGCCGTCGTGGAGCTGGTACTTCTTCACAAGATGGTTCAAATCAACATAGGCGATGCCCAGCCGCCGGGAGAGCAGCTTGGCCAGCTTGGTCTTGCCCGTGCCCGGAGTGCCTGTCACGCTGATGAGCATACCGCTTCAGAGGAGGAATCCTATAAAAAAGTATGCCTCACTTCCCTCTCTTGTACCTGATGAACTCGATCAGCAGCAGCATCACGAGCGTGAACACCGTGCCGACGAGGAACCAGATCGCGGGAGGGACAGGAAAGAATGCAACCTGGGAGCCGGCCGTCTGCATCAGGGAAGTGCCCGCTTCCTGTGCAGTCTGCGTCATCGCAATGCCAGCCTCCTGCGTAGGCACAGCCATCTTATCGGCGGCGAACCGAACAGATTCTACCCGCATCCCTGTATTCTGAAGCAGCGTAAAGATCCACGTGCCCGCAATAGCCAGCGCGAGCACCGGCAGGATGCTCTTGAGCTTCTCCTTGATCCCAAAAGTTGATTTCGGCGCGATGATGATGTATTTGTTGGCGAGCTTGTAGTGCAGCACTTCCTTGCCTTTCGCCGAATAATGGAACTCCTCGGCCTCGACTAGCTTCGCCTTCAGCAGCGCCTGTAAATTATAGTGCACTGTGGAAAGCGGGATGGAGAGCTCTTTCGCCAGGTCGGATTCGGTATGTTCCTTCTCTGCCAAAGTATCGAGGATTTTTCTGGCCGTGTCACTCGAGATCACCTGCGCCAGGTGCTTGGACTCTTCCTCTTTCAATGAAACCAAAAGGAACTTTTCTTTGGCCATAAACGGAGAAAGCTGAATTGCCTATTAAAAGCTACCGATGGGTTTGAATGGGATAGAAGGTATGAGCGTTTAACTCCAAGTGGGGCGGGCATGCTCGACATGTTCTGCAATATAATTCTTCACTTCTAACGCCTCTGCCTCCCATTGCTCCAGATGGCGGGAGAGTTCCCTTAACCCCAATCTAGTATCCTGACCACTTAATTATGTTGTATTATGTTTAGCTAGCCAGTCGTCAGCGTTTTCATTAGTGAAGCGCCAGTTGATTGTCTTTCTGGCTTG
>JAGVXW010000065.1 GCA_018303575.1 Candidatus Woesearchaeota archaeon | reverse complement strand
TTCACTTCAAGAAGGAAATTGTTGAAAATCCTAAGCAAAGCGTGACATCAAGAGGATGGCGCCGACGGCCATGCAAAACCTTTATAAACCTCGCTTCCGACGGGAAGCAAAAAGGGGTGACGATGTTTTCGCTGCTGTTCTTGGCCGCAGTGCTGTCTTCAACACTTGCACTTCTCGCTGAAATCCTTCCGCCTCCGCCCCCGGACGAGCTGACCGAGCGGGAGCTGGAGAAGCTGGAGGAAGAAGGACGCAGGCAGGAAGCGAAGAAACAGGAAGAGGAGCGCCGCCTTCGGGAAAACCGGCTGAGGCTGCTGAGGCGGCGCACGGAAAAGCTGCAGCTCGGCGAGCCGCGGCGGAGTTTCTCGACGTTTTTCAGTAACGAAGCCCGGGCCATCAGGAAGGCCGGCAGGAGACTCGCCTCCGGCATCGAGAAGGAAGGCCGGAAGCTTGCCGGGAAGGAGCGAGAGACGATTGCCGGGATCGCGGGTGGCTGGAAGAGGATGCAGGCTCGGTATAGGGTGGCAAGGATTGCGGCGGAGCGCAGGCATCAAGCTGAGGAGCGCAGAAGGGCGATTGAGCTGCGAGCCGAGGAACGAAGGCGCCAGCGCGCGCTGGAAGCTGACGGGCGCAGGCGCAAGGCCGAAGATCGCAAGAGAGCCCTGGCGCTCAACGCCGAAGAACATGAGCGGCAACAGGAGCTGATGGCTGAAGAGCGCAGGCGCATCGCGGAACAGAATCGGCTTGAGCTCAGGCGAAGGAAGGAAGAAGCGAGGCTCGAGGAGCAAAAAGAGGAGCGCCGCAGGATTGAGGAAGAAGCGGAAAAGGCTGCCCGGCGCAGAGAGGCGGCAGAGGAGCGCAGGCATCGGCGGGAGCTGGAAGCTGAAGAGCGCATGAAGGAGGAACGCCGGAAACAGATCCTTGAGGCGAGGAAGGAGGAGCAGCGCAGGAAGGCGGCCGAGGAGAGAAGGCGGAGGCTGGAAGAGGAGCACCTGGCGCTGAGGAGGAAGCAGGAGCAGGCCAACGCCGAACGCCAGCGCCAGAAGGAGGCCGAGATGCGCAGGACGCAGGAGGAGGAGCGGCGCATCCTGCGGGAGCACGAACGCGCCATCCGGAGGAAAGCCTGGGCGCTGAGGAAGCAGCGGATTGCCCGGCGCTGGAGGAAGCTCGTCGAAGGGCCCGCCACTCAGGAGGCCGAGGTTCATTACGCGTTCAGGCCTGTGCGGTGGAGGCCCGCGCGTCCGGAACAGGCTCGGGAGGACGAGGCAACTTTGCTCTGGCAAAGGAAAAGGGAATTGGAGGCCCTTGAGCGCCAGAAGCAGATCAGGGAAGAGGACGCAGAGGCGGAAAATGCCGCGAAGAAAAGATTGCTTGCCGAACAGCAGGCTCATCTGCGCATCAGGGAACAGCATCGGAAATTCGTAGAGAAAAAGGGAAAAGACGCGCTGATGAAGGAAGACGCGCGGCGCCATCTGCTGGACGAGCGCCGCATCATGAAGGAGCACCAGAAGGCCATTGCAGAAAAAGCGCGGGCGCAAAAGCGCAAGAACCTCTTAGAGGGATGGCAGCATTTCATTCATCATCTTCACGAAAAAGAGCGGAGTCGCCGGAACGCCGCTGAAAAGAGGGAGCACCAGCGGGAACTGATTCGGGCCAGACGGTTGAGGGAAAAGGAGCAAGAGCGTCTCAGGCACGAGCATGAGCAGGAACTCCGCGGCAAAGCCTGGACCACGAAAAAGAGGCAATGGGCGCGGCGGTGGAACTCCTTCTTTGCAGTTCAACATCATTCCGCAAGGGAGAAAGCTGGGCACCATCGAGAGCTGGACGAGCACACGATCCTCAAGGAGCACGCCCATCATGTCCGGAGAAAGCGGTGGATGCTCATGCGGAAACGCCTGGAGCAAGGCTGGAAGAATCTCATCAAGGCCCACGAGCGCAAGGAGCTCCGGCGCCAGAAGGAGGTTGTGCACGGGCATCTGCGCAGGATAGCCGAGGCGGCGAAGGCGAAGCAGCTTGCGGAAGCAAAAGCCAAGAGAGAAACGGAGGAGCGCGACTGGCTCATGCATGAGCGGTTTGAGGAAAGGAAGAGGCACGCGGTACACAGGCAGCTCCAGGAAGAGGAGCGCGTCGCAATGGCCGGGGAAGATCGCCAGCTGAAGGCCAAGAACGAGCTGCGGAAAGCGTTCAGGAAGTTCAGGGATCAGGCGCGGGAACTTGAGACCGAACTGGCGATCGCGCGCAAGCGCCGGGACCGGGAGGCGCATGTCATCAAGGAAAACACCACGCGCGGCAGGGAGCTCCTGCTGGGCCGCGAAGCGTACCTCCAGAGAGAGGACGCAAGAAGGGAGGCCGAGCTCGCGAGCGAAGGATTCCTTCAGGAAGTGAAGGTCAGGCCTAAACGAACAATTCAGGAGTCGAAACAGGAACGCCTGCGCCACTCGGCAGAGCAGGCCTTGCTGAGGAAGATGATCGAGCAGGAGGAGCGCCGAATCCGGGAAGAGGCGGGCCAATTGCCCTCATTCATAGCCACCGAAAGGATGCCTTTGGAGCAGGAGAAGAAGATCCGCGAGGAGCGCGATCGCATCCGCGTCGAGGCCTCTCAACTGGTGAATGCGCGCGCAAAGGATCTGTTGAGGCAGGAGCGCCAGCATATGCAGGAAATCCATCGGGCCATGCGCCAGGTGAAGCGGGAGGCGGTGTATCCTCTCGAACTCCAGAAGGAGCATTACACCAAAACACACTTCCTGCCCAGCAGGGTTGAGGAAGTGATGGAGCTGATCGGCAAGGCCCGGGAAGAGATGCTGCGCCTCAACCTGGCGCGCGTCAAGCTCATCTACCAGGATATCATGCGCCTCTACTTGAGGTTATCGCCTGATGAGAAGATGAAGGTCCATGCGGAAATCAATGAGCTGTATCATGAAAGGAAGCGCGCCGAGGCGCTCTTAGTGCGGACCTCTACTCACGGACAAAAGTAAATAAACCAGAGTTGTCCGTTCGTAATAAGTAAAGGGCATCTTCATGTCTAAATATTTGTGTCCTTTACTATAGGAGCGTTTCCACCCTGAAATGCAAATCCTCTAACGAGCCGTCATTGTCTATCACTCTATCCGCGCGCTTGATGCAGGCATTGATGTCCTGGCCGGAAGTTGCCCCTGAATTCTCGAGCTCGTCAAGGTCCTTGAACGCGTCCAGGGTCGCCGGATCGCCTTTCCTGTTCCGCGACTTGAGCCGGGCGAACCTTGTTTCTTGGCTCGCGACAACAGCCCAGATGACAGCGCCATGCCTCTTGAGCTCCTCGATTTCGGGCACGGTGCGGATGCCGTCAGCAACTAAATCCCCCTGATGGTGCGCAAGCAAGAGCTTTGACAAAACTCCGGGGCCATGCTCTTCCTTCAGCGCGGTCCCTAGTTGCTGGAGATGCTGTCGCGTCGGCTCAATTCCCCTTTTCCTGGCCGCCTGCCGCAGGATGTCGGAATACGTGAGGTGGCGGAAGCCGTGCTCTTCCAGAATTTTCGCGACCGTCGTCTTTCCCGCGGCCATCGTGCCCGTGATGCCGATGATCATGCCCTAAGCGAGTTTTCCGGTTTTATATGCCTTTCCCCGGAAACTTTCCGGTTTTGTCCAGTGAGCGCATATTAAGGAGTACCTCTCTTTTAAGGAGATGAAGATTCGGGAGATCTCAAAGGAAGAGCGGCCGCGTGAACGATTGGAGCAGCTTGGCGCCTCTGCGCTCTCTGATGCCGAGCTTCTCGCCCTTCTCCTCAGTACCGGAACTCCCGGAGAGAACGTGATAGAGATGAGCCGCCGCCTCCTTGCGCAAAGGGGACTATCGGACCTGAGCGCTTGTTCCCTTGCTGAGTTGCAGGCCCTCAAAGGCATCGGGTTTGCGAAGGCCTGCCAGATTGCCGCCCTTTTTGAGCTCCAAAAGCGCGTCAAAATCCAAGACGCGAAGAAAAAGCCCCTGCGCTCGGCAAAAGACGTGTTCTTGTACTGCGCTCCCAGGCTTTCCTGCGCCGACAAGGAGCAGTTTCTCGTCCTCTTTCTCGACACCAAGAATCGCGTCATAAAGGAGCGCCTCATCTCCATCGGCACGCTTGACGCTTCTCTCATCCATCCCCGCGAAGTCTTCAAGGCCGCAATCAAGGAAAGCGCGCGCTCGGTCCTCTTTGTCCACAATCATCCTTCGGGAGACCCGACGCCTTCACCAGAAGACGAGTGCGTCACAAAAGCATTGTTCGAGGCAGGGGATCTGCTCGGCATCCCTGTTCTCGACCATATCATCATCGGGAAAGAGAAGTGGTGGAGCTTCAAGGAGGAAAGATGAACGGCAAAATCGTTCCCAGCAAAAACCTCTCATCAGTGGTGGGAGAATTGGGTAAAGGCAAAATTGTCAACACTGTTGACACAGATGCAAAACTTTATATTATGGTAGTATTCCCATATTATTATGGTGATATTACCATGAAAGGAAATGAAACCGAAGTGATACGCATGCTCATTGAGAAGCAGGGAGAGGACATTAGCATCCATTCATTGTCTAAGGCGCTCAAGAAAGATTACAAAACCACCTATGGGATTGTCAAGCGGCTTGAAGCCCTTGCTCTCGTCCAGCTTAAGCCGATAGGAAAATCGCTGATTATTGCGCTCAAGATTCGGGCGCATCCTCTGATCATTGAAGCGGAATATGAGAGAAGGCGGGCTTTAGGGGAAAAATTCGAGGTACTCTTACAGGACTTGGAGGGAATCCCTGCTTGTTTCATCGCGTTGCTTTTTGGCTCCTATGCGAAAGGAATCCAAACCAGGCACTCTGACATTGACCTCTTAATTATCTCAGAAGATGACACGCTTATGAATCGAGCATTGAAGATATCTCCCCTGCCCCTCCATATCACCTCCATTACCCCCTCTGAGTTCATCAGCATGCTCAAGAGCAAGGAATTCACTGTCGGAAGCGAGGTGGTCAAGAAGAATATCGTCTTAGTGGGTGTGGAAGACTATTATCGGCTGAGGGCGCATGCTGCATAACGATCGCGTCAAAGAAGCCCAGGCCAATGTAGGCCGCTATCTTGAGGAAGGGCTCTTGAGGCTCACAGCAAAAGACAGCAACGCATTGGGAGTGCTTACCGGCAACGCGAAAGAAAGCCTGGAAGTAGCTGAACTGCTTGATTCCCAAAACCGATCTTCCTTGTGGACCATCGTCTGCTCCTACTACGCCATGTACTATACCGCGAATGCGGTGCTCCTGTCGCTAGGATACAAAGTAGGAGAAAAGATTGCCCATAAGGTCACAGCTGACGCGCTGATTGTGTATGTGAGAAAGAAGCTCAGCCAGAACCTGCTCGAGAGTTTCGAAACAGCGAGGGAAGAAGCATTGCCCCTAGCAGGCGTAAGAGCAGATGCGCTCATTGAGACCTTTGACCAGGAGCGCGCAAAGCGCGGGGCGCTGCAGTACTCCACAACAGAAGTCGCGAAGCATGCGAAAGCGCAAACGTCTCTCAAAAGGGCCAAAGAGTTTGTGGATGCGCTGAGAAGGATGATTACTTATCCTACCTAAAAATCTCAGAGAATTTCTTTAACTCTATGGTAATTTTGTCCTCTTTCGCAATTCGTGCAACTTCAGCATAACAGTCTCTTGAGAAGTCTTTTGCTATCAAGATGCCTCGCTCCTTCTTGTCCCTCTCAATAGCCGTTTTAAACTTATCAATTTCCGGCCTGCCAACATTATGCTCCCAATGTTTCACCTGCACAGGAACAGTCTTGAATTCCGCCCAGCCATCAATGCCCATGTCGCCAGACTTCCTCGGGCTGACGATTCCTTCTAGTTTTTCAACAATGACCAATCTTGCGAATTCATGCGGATCCATCTTTGCCAGCTCTTCTTCGCTTTCTCCGCCGATGACTTTTACGCCACCGCCAAGTCGTTTCTTCATGACGTCACAGGCCACCCTCGAAATATCAATACCGATAAATCTTCTCCCCAAGCGCTTAGCAACCGCCAATGTTGTGCCGCATCCACAGAAAGGGTCTAAAACAATATCAGTCGGGTTAGAACTTGTTTCAATTATTCTTTGTAACAAAGCTTCTGGCTTTTGAGTAGGGTAACCTAACTTTTCCTTTGAGGCGCCCTGAATAGGAGCAATATCTGTCCATAAACTTTGTAAGGGAACCCCTTTAAATTCGTTGAGATACCTTTTCAATCGAGGAACATTGCCTGGCTTTGTTTGAACAACAAGACCCTGAGCTATAAATTCGGCCATTTTCTGTTTCGAGAAAGCCCAATATCTGTTAACCCCCATAACTTCATACTCCGGGTTACCTTTTGCGGCTCCCCCCGGACCGAGCATGCTAATAAGTTGGTACCTCCCCCTATTATCTTGGTATTTGTAAAAATTTTTAAGATAATCCTCGGAGAATGGGGTATACTGAGTGTTAAATGCATAATCCTCACTCTTGGTATAAAAAAAGATTGTGTCATGTAATCGCCCATATTTCTTTGCGCCCTGCTTGCTATCGCTGTGTGAAAAAGATCGCTTCCAAACGATTTCATTTCGAAAGTTATCATAACCGAAGAGTTCGTCCAAAACTTGCTTCAAATAGTGCCCAGCATGCCAGTCGCAGTGAAGATACAGGGATCCGGTCGGCTTCAGAACACGTTCGCACTGAACCAGTCGTTCACGCATGTACGAAATATACACATAAATCCCTTTATGCCCACCTTTCCATCGCGCTTCTATATGCTCATATTCCCTAAGAAGGTTTGGATCTATAGAGTGCCGCAGTTTCTCCCAATCCTTGTCAGAAAATCCCATTTTCGTGTCATGATCCCCTTGACCCTCAACCCAAAAGTTCTCATAATGCTGTTGCGAGAAGAAAGGCGGGTCAAGATATATGAGGTCAATGGTCTCATCTGGAATCTTCTTTAAGACTTCCTTACAATCTCCGCAATAGATGATGTTCGTCCCGACTTCGCCCACGCAGACACCCTACGATATTGTGAAGTAGCTTCATATTTAAAGCTTCCCACAATGTTGTAGGATGCAAAAGCGCACGACCTACGAAGTCAAGAAGGATTTGTTCATGCTTCTGCGGGAAAAGCCCCTCTCCTACACCAAGCTGCAGACAAAGTTAGGCACCAATTATGATTCTGTCAAGAACATTTGCAAGGAATTGGAAGTCTATGACCTCGTGAAAGTGAAGGAGCTCGCGAAACATCCCGAGAATGGCAAGCCCTCATTTGAAGTGGAGCTCACGGCAAGAGGGCAGGAGATCGCGAAGAAAATGAAGAAAGATTTATAGCTTCTCGAACGTTTCTCCTCGCATGGATCCCCTGCACAGCGAAATGGTAAGGCAGTTGCGGAAATTCGACAACGACCAGGGATACAAGAGGGAGTATGATGACGTCAAGCAGGATCTTGCGCCTGTGATGGAAGCCATTATTGCCCAAGGAAATTCTTGCCTTCCGGAACTTCACGCGCTGATTTCAAATGAAGAGACCTGGAGCTGCCTCTTTGCGCTAGAAATACTCAAGGAGCTCAAAAATGAGGAGTCAATTCCCTTCCTGATTGCCTTTATCAGGAAGAATGAAGACGGGGAGTACTGGGAAGCGTGTGATGACGCTCTGTTCGCGCTGCAGGCCATCGGAAAACCGGCGATTGGTCCGATACTCAGCGAATTGCGCGAACTCTTCAAGGAGGAAATCTACCTAGGCTATCTTGTAGGTGCGTTGACAGAAATCAAAGAGGATAGGGTATACGCGTTTATGGTTGAGCTGGTCGGCCAGTACATCAATGCGCCGTCGCAATTCAAAGAATGGTTCGAAATCGACGATTTCACGCACGGATTTGTGGAGCAAAAGAACAAAGAAGCGCTTCCCCTTTTAAAGCAGATAGTCGAAATGGACCACTTGGAAGAGCAGCAGGTCATTGAGCTGAACGACACGATAGAGGCCCTTGGAAGAGTTGAGAGAGAAAATACGGATTGAGAAAGGAAAGCCGGGAAAGAACGACCCGTGCCATTGCGGCTCAGAAATCAAGTACAAGAAATGCTGCATGGAAGAGGATTTGAGGGAAAAAGAGAGAAAGCTAAGAGGGGAGGGATAGCATGGAACCGGAGTTCTGGTCCAAAGGCTCGTTCGCCCAGTCCATGAGCCCAACAGAAAACGATGAGAAGATGAAGACGTTCCATATGAGGCACGACGAGGACATGCGCTTCACCTGCAGAAAGTGCGGCGTCAAAATCTCCGCGCACAACCAGGACTGGCACGATGGGATGTGCGATGACTGCTTTTTCGCTGCGTATTTCCCTGACGACAAAAAGAGCGCTGATCCCAGACTTGCGCAGGTCATCCTACATGCTGTTGACAACGTCCAGCTCGGAAAGCACAAGCTTGCTTGGTTCCTCAAAGGCTCAAGGTCCAAGGAGATTTCGCACCTTGTGCGCAAGAATGTCTATGGAGGCCTGCTCTGGCATGACATTCCTACGATTGAAGGGTTCATCGAGCAGCTTGAATCGATGGATCTCATAGCGAGGAAGGAACTGCCCGGATCCCCGTATGGGTTCTCCGTCTACGCCCTGACGGACGCCGGAAGAAAGGCGATGGATGAGCGCCTTGAAATCTCGCTTCAGGAGATCAAGAAACAAAAACCCATAACCGTCGGGGAATCAGAAAAGCAGACGCTGAGCCTGTTTAAGGGGGGGAAATCCATTCCTGAAATTGCCAAAGAGCGCGGCCTTGCCGAATCAACAATCTACACCCATCTTTATCGCCTCATCGTCCATGGCCATCTCCACAGCAACGAAGTCATGCCTGAGGAGATCCACGCGAAAATAGGAGAGGCGTGCTCCCGGTTCGAGAAGCGGCCGGCTTTGAAAGAGATCAAAAGTCAGCTTCCTGCCGAGATATCGTATGACCAGATCCGTTGTGTTGTCGCTGAATATTATGGAGGATAAGATGCCATGCAGAATCTGTGGAAAACATTCAGGCGCTGAGAGGGAGTGCCAGAAATGCTCATCCGCCCTGATGAAGGGCGTTGACGACTCCACTCTCAAGCTCCTCTACTCTGATGATCAGACAAAGAAGGTCTGGGCTGAAAATGGGGAGATTGCCGAAAAGCTGGCAAGAGCGTATTATGGCCACCTGCTTGAGGGATATGGCGGAGCTACGCTCAAAAAGGATTCAAGGGAAAACTTTGGGTTCAACTGCTTTGCCGACGGAATCAGGTGCGGGCTCGATATCGTCATGCCCTTGCTTGATGAAGAGACGCGGGAGAAAGCCAGAACGAAAGTAAGCCAGATGTTGCAGGCCAGGAAAAAGGCGGAGCGCCCCACAAATCTTTAAATAACCCCCCTCAATCGAGGGGCATATGAACGTCTACCTCGCCGCTGACCATGCTGGCTTTGAGCTTAAAGAACGGGTAAGAAAGTATCTCACCGAACTGCATATCGACGTCGTCGACTGCGGCGCTTTTGATTTCGACAAGGACGACGACTATCCTGACTTCATTTCGAAAGCCGCGAAAGCCGTCTCCAAGAGCCCGCAAGACAGGGCGATCATCTTCGGCGGCTCAGGCCAGGGAGAAGCGATGGCGGCGAACAGGCACAAGAATGTCCGGGCCGCGGTCTATTATGGCGGGCCGGACGAGATTGTCAAGCTGTCGCGCGAGCATAATGACGCCAATATCCTCTCCATTGGCGCGAGGTTCGTTGACAGCCATAAGGCCCTTTCCTTGATTTCTGATTGGCTCGAGACGCCGTTCTCAGGAGAGGAGCGCCATAAGCGCAGAATCGCAAAGTTTTAAAGGGAGGCAATTTCAGCAAAACCATGGAATTTTTTCAGAGTGCCGCATCGCTTGTCATCCTTTCTTTGGGATTTCCGATCGGATATTACACGTTGAAAAGCGTCCCTGAAGAAAAGGCCGGATTGCCCTATTTTCGCGCGTTCTCGCTTCTCTTGCTTGTCGGCCTTATCCTCTTTACGCTTGTTTCAAAATTTAGCATGGGAATTCTCGTAGGGTCTCTTGTTCTCCTTTTGCTCTACACACAATCAAGAAGGAACATGGCAGAGGTTTTAGCGGCGATCTATTCAGGCGGCATATTCGCGCTTTCTCCTTCTCCTGCTGCCTTCACTTTGATTTTCGCTTATGGCCTTTGCGCCGGAGCGGAGCGCTTTTCCGCGGGCCGGCCCTTTTCTGCGTGGCCGCCGCTGGCGCTTCTTGCCACAGGAGCTGCGGCTGGACTCCTGTAAGCGTCTTCTCCAGCTCCGCTATCGCAAGCGTGGTTTTGACGATGGTGTCGGGGTTGAGCGACATCGTCTGGATGCCTGCCCTGACAACGAACTCGGCGAACTCGGGATAGTCCGAGGGCGCCTGGCCGCAGATGCCGATGTATTTTCCTTTCTTGTTGCAGATCGCGATGACGTGCTGAACGAGCCGCTTCACCGCGGCATTGCGCTCGTCGTAGACATGGCTCACAAGCTCTGAATCCCGGTCAACGCCCAGTGTGAGCTGGGTCAGGTCGTTGGAGCCGATGCTGAAGCCGTCCAGGAGTTCCAAGAATTCCTCGGCGAGAATCACGTTGGATGGAACTTCGCACATGCCGATAACTTTCAGGCCGTTCTCGCCGCGCTTCAGCCCGTATTTCGCCATGGTGCCGAGGACGCGCTTCGCCTCCTCCACCGTGCGCAGGACGGGGATCATTACTTCAATATTCGTGAGCCCCATCCCATCGCGCGCCTTCAGGAAGGCCTTGCACTCGAGGCCAAAAGCGTCGCGGTACCGCTCGGAGTAATAGCGCGACGCTCCCCTCCAACCGATCATGGGATTGTCCTCCTTGGGCTCAAACTCCGGCCCGCCGATCAGGTTGGCGTATTCGTTCGACTTGAAGTCGGAGAGCCGGACGATGACCGGCTTGGGATAGAAAGCTGCGCTGATCATGCCGATGCCCTCGGCGAGCCGGTCGACGAAATACTGCGCCTTGTCCTTCCATGCGTACGTCAGTTCCGCGATCGTCTTCTTCGCCTGCTCGTCCTTGAGCTTGCGGTAGTTGAGCAGGGCGAGCGGGTGCACCTTGATGTAAGTGTTGATGATGAACTCCTCCCTTGCCAATCCAACGCCGTCATTGGGCAGGAAGCTTTGCTCGAACGCTTGCTCCGGAGAGCCCAGGTTCATCATGATTTTTGTCCGTGTCCGCGGCAATGTTTTCAGGTCAATCTCTTTCTTGTCGTAGCTCAAAATGCCCTCGTAAATGGAGCCAGTGGATCCATGCGTGCAATCAACGGTTATCTCTTGTCCGTTGTGGATCACCTCTGTCGCGTTCTGCGTTCCCACGACGCAAGGGATGCCAAGCTCGCGGCTCACAATCGCGGCGTGGCAGTTGTTGACAACCACTGGCGAGAGCCGCTCCGTAAAGACGACATACGTATGGTTGTCGGCTACGGTGATATTGAAGACATCTCCAATGGCTTCGTGCCCCGTGGGGATAACTCTCTGCATTCTCAGGTCGCTCTCAAGCAGGTCATGCATCTTTCCTGCTTCCCTGAGGGACTCCTCAGAGATGTAGAGATTTTTGTCCCTTCTCGTCTTTTCATCGCCTAAAACCTCTCCTCCAAAAAGCTGGCGCGCTGCAAAGAACCGGGTCTTCATGGCCCTCTCCCGAACCGTCCCCTTGACGCGCTGGGTATAGGACAGAAGCGTCTTGAGTCTCTCCACAATCTGGACGTTGAAGATAGTCCGATTGCGTGTCACCTGAGGCATAATTCCGAGCTTCAGGCAGGCAATGACAACAGCCTCGAGAAGATTCTGCTCTGACACGTAAATCTGGATTCGGTTGTTGTAGAAAGAACCATCCCCATCGACAACTCCTGCGAGGAAATGGCAACAGAGTTCCTCGCTACCCCTCAAAAGGGTGGTGACGATGGTCTGCTCCTGCTCCGACATTTCGTAAGCAATCTGCTTTGAGTACAGCCGAAACGCTGTGGCCTGGCCTCTCGCCGCTTTTCCACGGATCATTCCTGAAGAGAGCATTTTCTCCTGCGCGACGAATGATTTCTTGTAGACATCAGTCATGCAAGCCTGCATCCGGGCGATGAACTGTTCCTTCTCAGAAATGCGCTTCTGGATGAATTGCACTTCTCCATGCGTCCTGCTCTTGTAAATGGAGCCGTCAGTCATGATGCCGCCCAGGAGGTAAGCAAGCTTGTTGTCCTTCTCGGACGCGATTTCCAAGGGCGGAATCCTTTGCGCGATGCAGAGCATCTCCTGATTCGCAATCATCTCTTGGATCTCCGTGTCTACAAGCTTTCCGCCGCGGATGTTCACCATCTTATGGGTTGGAGTCACTTCAAGCGTGTTATCACGAACCAGTCCCTTGTGGGATACGCTCACCTTGAGTTTCCGAGATTGTCTCTTCAGGGAAGCGATAATGGGCTTCCATTCCATCTTCTTTGTCTGTTTGTTGAAGGATAGTGTCAAGAGGCCTTCGTGCCCCCCTTCATGCACCTGCTGGAGCGTCTTGAACCCTTCTTGAGTGAGGATTTTGGTGTCTGCGCCGAAGCACGTCCTCCCGCCCCGGTTCGTCACGATGCCAGCCGCCAGCTTCATGATTGGAACCCAGTCCGGGTCGGTCATTTCGGTGACGAGCACCTCGCCTTTGCGGAAGTCAGCGATCTGCTGGGTGTTCTTGATGATGTGCGCCTTGCCCTGGCCGATCTTCTCTCCGACGGCATTGCCCGTGAGCAGCACCTTGCCCTTCTCCTGGAGCGAGTAGGTGATGAGCTTGCTCTTGTCTTTCTGGCTCTGCACTGTTTCGGGCCTCGCCTGCACGATGAAGAGCTTTCCTGTTGTTCCGTCCTTGGCCCACTCCATGTCCATCGGCATCGGCTTGCCGCGCTTCTCCGTGTAATGGTCCTCGATGATGCAGGCCATCTTCGCCAGCTCGAGCACCTCATCGTCCGTCAGGACGAATTTCTTCTGGTCCTCTAGCGCGACGCGCACGTTCCTCGTCGGATGCTTATGATCTTTCGTGTACTGCATGCGCAGCTGCTTGTCCCCGACCTGTTTCTTGATGATGGGCCTGAACCCTTTCCGCAGCGTGGGCTTGAAGACATAGTATTCGTCGGGGTTGATGCTTCCCTGCACAACGTTCTCGCCGAGGCCATACGCGGCGTTGATGAAGACAGCGTCCTTGAATCCGGATTCGGTATCAATGGAGAACATCACGCCGGAGCAGGCGAGATCCGAGCGCACCATCTTCTGCACGCCGATGGAGAGCGCGATGGAGAAATGGTCGAAATGCTTGTCTTCCCGGTAGGCGATGGCGCGGTTGGTGAACAAGGAGGCGAAGCAGCGCTTGCACGCGTCGATGAGGTTGTCATTGCCCGCAACGTTCAGGTAGGTTTCCTGCTGTCCGGCGAAGCTCGCGTCGGGCAGGTCCTCGGCGGTTGCTGAACTCCGGACAGCGCAGTCCGGATTGGGGCCGTATTCTTTTGAGAGCTTGGCATAGGAGTCGATGATGGCCTTATGGAGCTCCGGCGGGAATTCCAGGCCCTTGATGAGGGTGCGGATCTGGGAGCCGCGCGAGGAGAGGTTGTCCAGGTCGAGCGTGTCCAGGCCTTTTAAGATGGACTTGATTTTCGCGTAGGCGCCGGTTTTTTCCAGAAGATAGCGATAGGCATAGGCGGTGACAGCAAATCCATTGGGGATTCTCACTCCTTTCGGGGTGAGGTTGCGGTACATCTCGCCCAGGCTGGCGTTCTTGCCGCCGACGACCGGGACGTCTTCGATGCCGAGCTGGTCAAACCAGAGGATGAAATCCTTGTCTTTGTTCATGCGTGCACCTTTGCTATCGCGAGCGAATGAGCCATGAGATAGTTCTGGATGAGCTTTGCCCAATCAGCGAGGGCGGAAAGCTCCTTCGCCGCCTGCTTGTTCCTCACCCTGCCCTTGTGATCCAGCTGGGCGAACTCGTAGAGGATGGCCGCGAGCTCCTCGATGACCTGTTCCTGGGGCCGGCCCATGCGGTTCACGACAAAAATTCCGCCCTTGTCAGCGTGCGGGGCGATGAACCTGCCAAATCCAGTGAGGTCTGTTGTGACCGATGGCACGCCATAAGCCGCTGATTCTAATGGAGTGTAGCCCCACGGCTCATAATAGCTCGGAAACACGCCCAAGTGGCAGCCAGTGAGCGCGTCTTCGGCGCTCAAGTTGAGCAAGCCGTCGGAGCCGTCAAGATACACAGGATAGATGATGATCTTCACCCGGTCTTCTTCCTTGTTGTTCAATCCGGCCTGCCTGCAGGCGACAGCCATCTGGTCGTGCTGCTCGTCAAGATGATGTGTTGAGAGCGGCGGGTCGCCCTGCCGGCGGAAGTGCTGGGCGTTCTGCTTCAGGCGCTCAAACATCTCTTCGCTCAGGATGGCCGGAACGCTCAGCTTTTCCTGGGCGACGATGGAAGTGACGATGCGCTCGACGATTTCCTCTTTTTCAGATTCGACGAGATGCTTGATGTGCCTCAGGAAATTCTTGTTTTCCAGGAATTCCGTTTTCAATCCGGAATGGTTGGCGGGAATCCAGAAAAAGGCGGAGATGGTGCGCTTGGAATGCTCCGCCTTCAACCGCTCGTTCAGCCTGCCGAGCGCCTGGATGAAGATGTCGAGCCCCTTGTTCCGGAATTCGTATCTCGCGAGGATGAAGTAGCTGAGGTTGTGGCCCAGCTCGAAATGGTAATAGGGGAAGAAATGGTAGGTGATGAACTCGCGGATGAATTCCCTGGCCGCGATATGCTTGATGCTCGTGTCCTCGATCGTGGGGAACTTGTCGATATCGAGGCCGTTGTGGAGGAGCACGTCGGGCTTCCGTCCGAGAATCTTCTCTGATTCTGTTCCAGTGATTTCTGAGACCGTAGTGAAGATGTCGCTGGCTTGCGCGCAGGCGCGCTCGGTCTGGTGCTTGCTTTCCACGCCGAGGGAGTAGGCCATTTCGTCAACGTTGAGTGTTGGCAGCATTGCATACAGATCCTGGTTGCTGCCGGCGATCGCTCTCCCCAGCATCGTGGCGTGGGTCGTAAATACTGTCGCGACCTTCGCCTTGGCTGTTTTTACGTGCAGGATCGCGAACCCGGACATCCATTCGTGGCAGTGCAGGGAGACTTTTGGCAGGGCTTTTGAGATCTCCTCCGCCAGGCGGCCGGCCGCCGTGCTCCAGAGCATGGGCTCCTCGAAGTCCCAGCCCGCGCGGATGCTGTCGATCTTGAAGCTTTCCCAGTACTGGCGCTTGAGATCGTTCTTTCTTTCGATGATGCCTGAAAAGTCGAGCAAGATAACGTGCGGCTCGCCCTTGATGCGCCAGGTGCCGAAATGGCAATGGACTCCTTCCTTAGAAAGTGCGTCAAACGCGGCCTGGAGGTGAGAGGGTGTCTCTTCGGGCGAGAAATCATCCGCCTTCGACGTGTACGGGCCAACGAGATAGTATTCCTTGAAGCCCCGCTTCATCAAGTCAGCCTTCGACGTGATGACGGTATAGATCCCGCCGACCTTGTTGCAGACTTCCCAGGAGAGTTCGAGCAGGCAATCGACGTCGGAATGTTTCACAAAGCCACCCTTTTTTACACGCTTCCCGAAGGCGGTGCGTTTATATATGTTTCTGTCGGAAATGACCGGGATTGGGACAACCTTTTTTAGGTAATTTTATATATCTCAAAGCGGAAAAAGGCAGAAGATGGTTGGAGAAGAGCAGAATCTCGCGAAAGACCTCGAGGCCCTGAGGAAGGATTTTCTTCTCATTGTGGAAACCGAGATTGAGAGGCAGAACGAGCTTCTGAAGTCGCGAGGAAATCAATATGGAGATAGATCTGCAGTCACAAAAGCGGCTGAAGCGTCCCTGCAGCAGCTTTTGGAAGGCTTTGAAAGCAACTATCGGAAAGTTCTCGAGATAGCCGGATGGGAACACAAGCAAGCGTCCACCCCTCTCAGCGCCGCCCATAACCATATTTTCTTACAGTTCGGCCAGGTTCGCGATTATTTTACACCGGGGATGAGGAGGGAGGAGCCGTGGGCGATTATCGGGAGCATATTCGGAAGCTTTTTCGCCATCATCGAATATTGCCATTCGTGGGGCCGCGACGATTATGGAGTATACGCTCACCTTGAAAGCGAAATGGAACAGTTCAGCGAACCCGTCCAGGAGTTGAAGGAGAAGCTCCATCTCCGTTGGAAACTTCCGCATTCGACGAGAAGGATGGTCGAGATCGCTCGCCATCTGGACCAGCATATTGAGCGCGGCTATGTTTCCGGCCTCGTCAGGAAATTCCTGAAGCTCTGGACGCATGAGCGAAAGCTGAGGGAAGACGACGATGTGGACATTGGCACTGATTTCCTGACCCACCTCTGCCTCGAATACAATTTCAGCAACAAGAAGCACCTTATCGGTCTTTTTGTGCAGACCTGCAAGCAAGTCTATGACCTGCATTTGGAGGCGGTCAATGGCTTCGCCAAGTCAAAGGATTGGAGCGAGGTAGTAAAGCAATCGACCAGCTACTTCCGCGCCCGCTTGATTCCTGCCCTTGACCGTCTCAACAGGGAGTGGCCGCAAAGCACCGCTTCTACCTACGAGGAGCATGTCATTGAGAAGGCACGGATGTATGGGCATGTCTTCGCGGCTATCAATCTTTTCTATGCGAACGGTTGGCTCGAACCAAATGATCATTTTGTATTCAGCAGCGTGCTGGAAAAGTCAGTCTGGACTCTTCATGGGATGCAATCAATACCCGACATGAGGCAAATCGAGAGAAAGATTCGAATCCTAAGAGTTCACGTGCGCAGGCTCAAGATGGACGAACGATGGAGAGACACCTTAGAGGGTTATTTGGACGCGCTGCTTAGACTCTTTGAGGGCCAATTCAGGTATTCCGCTCCGCCACAATCGCATAGCATCCCATCGAAACAGGAACTAGAGCGATTTTCCTATAGTATTAACGGCGAGTTTTTCGGCGCTGCCACAGTCAGCGGTCACCGGGACCGGCTGGAAGTCGGAATGACGGTAGGATTTGTGAATGGATACGAATCTTGCGTTAAAATCGTCGAGTCAAGCACGAGTCCTGCGGAAAAGAACAAGCGCATGCTTGATCATTTAGAAGAGAAGATACGGGGAATTCGGGATGGGGACGATGCCCGCACCATCGGCCTCAACAAGGGAGAGATTTGGGGAAGGATATTCGGCATTGTCGAACTTTACTACGGGAATGGGTATCTTATGGCGAAACCTGATCACGCACGGTTTTGCTCTTTGCTTAAAGAGATCCCCCGCGTCTATATGTCCTATAGAACCCAGGGAGTTTTGCCGACCCGCCCGTCGATCGGCGCAATTCTTGAGCGGATGGTACAAACGCTCCACAAGATAGAAAAATGGGAAGCCCCAGAACCCACGAAGCGTGAATGGTATGGCCATACTATTCCCTAATCTTCAAGTTCCTAAATATTAAGGCTCATCCACGAACAGGAACTCATTCCTCCACTCTTCCTTGATTCTGCCATTCTGCATGTTCCGATCTGGGATATAGTTCCGGAATGCCCTCAGCGTGCGCCGCATCGGGAAGTTCATGGTCTGTTTCACGCATCCCTTCCCTAAGAAGGACTCAAGCTCCGGCACAATTTCCGCGTTGTAGATTTCGAGGAGGTCGTCCGCTTTATGGCTCTCCAGCATTAGCATTAGCGCCACGGAACCTCCCATCTCGGCCAGGAAGGTGTGCAGGACATGCTTCGGGAAATACGAAGCCGCCTTGACGCTATGTTGCAGCCCTTCACCGACCTGTTTCCTGGTAATCCCTTCCCGGAGCAGGGCTATGAATAAGGCTCTTCCGAGAAAAGTAGCTGTCCCTTGGGGGCTCAAATCCAGCTGGCAATAATACCGGAGAAAGCCATGCTCCTCAAGGTTCTTCCGCTTGCGGTTCACGGTCTTCAATGGCACATTCGTCCGGAGCGCGATCTGGTTGTCGCTCACTTGAGGGTTCCGGATGAGCTCCCGAACTATGAGCCGTTCTTGCTCG